>NZ_JBHDVN010000075.1:0-11269 GCF_046635365.1 Acinetobacter sp. NIOH-H-8 | reverse complement strand
CCGGACTTAAATCCTATAGAAAAAATGTGGTCACGAGTAAAAATGATTCGCAATAAATTTAGAGTTAAAGATATTGATAAATTGTTTAAAGATTACTGTAATGATTTATTTAGTATTTAGCTATAGTTGTATTTAATGAAGTTCGAATATTATCTTTTTCATTCAAATTCATTATAAAAATAGAGGAGTAAATTACAATTAAAATAAAAACCATATAAAATTTAATGGTTTACTTTGGATTTTAATTTTTAACTTGTACTTTTTAATTATGTGATGCATTTATCTTTTTATTTAATGATATGTGAAGTGAAATCATGATTATTTTTTGATCTATACTCTCATCTTAATCTAAAAGATGTAACAAAATATTTTTAATGGATTATGGAACCAATTAGGTAAAACTTTCAGTTAAAAAAAATAGATTCACTTTATTCCTTGATAAATTTAAAGAATAAAAAAAGCCAATATCTCATTGGCTTTTAGTAAAACTGAATTTTTGAGGTTGAAGTATTTATGCAAATACGCGTAATACTGCTTCAATCAGTACCCAAAGAATCGCAAGCGCAACTACTGGCTCAACGATTTTTGCCCAGGTTGGTGCTTCTACAACAGCAACTTCTTCAACATCATGATGCTGGATATTTTGATGAACCATTTGGCTAAACTCCTTCATTGATGCTTCTAATGATAGCTCTTCTTCATGAATTGGTTTAGAGCCTTTGAGTTCTGTTAGGTTATTTGTTGTCCAAACCCAATCATCTGCCTGTCCAGACAAATGTTCAATTTGTCCTTTCAGCAGCTCTTGGATACTGGTCTGATTATGATTGCCAGTATCGTGCAACTGCTTCAATTCAGTCAGTTGGTAATGGAAAATTTCAGACGTGAGCTGCTCCAGCTCGGGTTTTGGTAAAGTCGACTTGTTTTCCACTCGGGTAGTCAGGTGACGGGCGATTTCCAGAATATAGAGTTCATCTGGGTGTTTGATTTCATTATAAATTTTTTGCGGATTATTGCGCCATTCGCTAATCAGTTTGCCTAAAGTGAGAGCATTGATTTCTGAAATATATTTACGTTTTTCTTCTTTTGTATAGCTTTGTAGAAGCTCAGGCTTTTGAGTTTCTATCTGTTCAACAAAATATTGTACTAAATCAAAAGCCATTCACTTACTCCATTATTTTTAATCTAATAACCTTAGGGTTGGTTTTTTCTTTGCGGGTTCAGGCTGTTCTTCAGTGCTTGATTTTAAAGCATCTTCATCACTTTGTGTATGCTCATATTCATTTGGATCAAAGAATAATCCTTGACCATTTTCACGTGCATAGATTCCGAGGACTGCTGTCATCGGTACATAGATATCACGTGATACACCACCAAAACGTGCTGAGAAGGTGATGGCTTCGTTATCCATATTCAGCGCATGAACTGCATGCGGCACAATATTCAGGACAATCTGGCCATCTTTAATAAACTGCTCGGGTACCATAGTATTTGGACGTGTAGCATCGACCAGCAGATAAGGCGTCATATTGTTATCGCAAATCCACTCATAGATTGCACGTGCCATATAGGGACGAGTAGGACTTAAGTTGAATTCTTGTTCAGACATGATGTTTCTCTACAGATTTGATTTGTTCTTGGTAGCGGTTTTTTTCCTGCAAGGTCATGGATTTTGCAAATGCAGGACGGCTAAAAACTCGCTGGCAATATAAATAAAATGGACGACATTGTTGTCGAGGTAATTCTACTCCCATGCTTTTAAGTCGAATGAAAATGGGAGCCAGCATACAATCCAAGATGCTGAAATGTTCCGACATAAAATAAGGGAAATGCTGGAACAGGGGCGTTAATGAAATCAGGATATCATGCAACTGTTTTTGAGCCTTCACTTTGGCTGCAGCATCCAAGGTATCTGGGTGGCATAGCATGATATCCGCCAGTTTGAGCCAGTCATTTTCAAAGCGCCAGATATATTGCCGCTGTTCCGCACGTGGCATGGGGGCATCTGCATAGAGCTTGTTCTGGCGGTAACGATCGTCAATATATTCGGAAATGATGCTGGTATTGAATAATTTTAAATCATTTTCAATCAGCATGGGCAGCTGGTTATAAGGATTGAGGCTGGCCAGATCTTCATCATCGCTATCGACCAGGATCAGGTTATATTTAATCTGCTTTTCAGCAAGTACGTAGCGAATCCAATGGGAACGAAAGTCATCGGCATGGCTATATAAGGTGAGTCCTTGAAGTGGCGCGCTTTCGACTGACATAAATCCTGATTAAGTTCTAATGAATAGACTAGGATACTAAAAATCAACCTAAAAAGCACGAAGCATAAAAAGCCAATTGGACTAAGGCAGGGTAGAGTAGAGAAAAAAATGAAAGGAGCAGAACAACATGATCATGAATTTCGGCTTAATTATCCTGTTTATTATCATCGGTGTTGCGAATTATTATCTGACCAAATCCTTCTGGTGTCATGAAGGAGTATGGGGTAAGGATGTGCATGAACAATGACAATAAAGATAATATTAGGTGATCATTTTCAAGCCATAAAAAACCCTGGAATAAACCAGGGTTTTTTGTCCGATTCGGTAAATGAATTAACGTTTAGAGAATTGAGGACGTTTACGAGCTTTACGTAAACCAAGTTTCTTACGTTCAACTTCACGAGCATCACGAGTAACGAAACCAGCTTGACGAAGAGCAGGTTTAAGAGTTTCGTCAGAAGCGATCAGTGCACGAGTAATACCGTGACGGATAGCGCCTGCTTGACCACCGATACCACCACCAGCAACAGTGATGTAAAGGTCATATTTCTCAGTCGCTTCAAGAAGCTCTAGAGGTTGACGAACAACCATACGAGCAGTCTCACGACCGAAGTATTGTTCTAAAGAACGGTTGTTGATTACGAGTTTACCAGTACCAGCAGATAGGAAAACACGTGCAGTTGCGGTCTTACGGCGACCTGTACCATAGTTAGTAGCCATGTGCTGTATCCCTTAGATGTCCAAAACTTGTGGCTGTTGAGCAGTATGTGGATGCTCAGTACCAGCGTACACTTTCATTTTTTTGATCATTGCATAACCAAGAGGACCTTTTGGCAACATGCCTTTTACAGCGCGTTGGAAAATTTCTTCTGGTTTGTGAGCAACTAATTTTTCAAAATTAGTTTCACGAATACCACCAGGGAAACCAGTATGGCGATAGTATTTCTTGTCAAGTGATTTGTTACCAGTCACTTGAACTTGCTCAGCATTGATAACAACGATGTAATCACCAGTGTCAACGTGAGGAGTATAAGAAGTTTTATGCTTACCGCGTAAACGACGAGCGATTTCAGTCGCGAGACGACCTAAAGTTTTGCCAGAAGCATCAACAACGTACCAGTCGTGTTGAACTTCAGCTGGCTTAGCGCTGAGAGTTTTCATTAAACCACTACCTATTATAGTTGGTTTGGACTATGGAAGCTGTCCAAACAAAAGGAGACCGAATTCTACCCGAAAGCCGGGAGAACCACAATGAAAATATAAAATTTCAAGCGCTGTATTTTACAACGTCTTTCAATGAATGACCAGTAGGATTTTTAGCCTATAAACACATATGATTAATCATTAAATAATAAAACGGACCTAAGACTAGGGGCACCTCTTTGTATGAATGGATTCACCTGTTTTTTAATATGTATTTCTTTAGTAAGTAGCCTGTATTCGTTTCTGCCTAGGTTTGCCTTCTAAACTTGAGGCAATCCTCCCTGAAAATGCCAAAAGCTAAACATGTCGAGTGTTGAGATGACTGCCTGAAACTCTTTATATGGTTCATTGACATCAGTCCGGTTTTATCTCTCTTTAATATAACGAGAAATGTACAGTATTATTTGAATAAACATCATCTAAACCTTTATCTAAAACTTTCCCTGTGAAATTTGTACTAAAATAAGGACAATTGATAATACAGAAGAAAGTCATGCTGCCTTTATATATTACCAGTGGTGAACCTGCCGGAATTGGTCCAGATATCTGCTTGAGTCTGGCGGATCGTATTGATGAGCGTCCATTGGTGGTACTTGCCGATCTGGAAATGCTCCGTCAACGGGCACAGCAGTTAAAACTTCTGGTTGAACTGATTGAATATACAGGGCAAACGACTTCTTCAGAAAAAGGTCAGCTTTATGTTGAGCACGTGCCTTTAAAAGAACCGGTAGTGCTGGGTGAGCTGAATAGCCATAATGCCGCTTATGTACTGGAGCAGCTACGTCGTTCAGCCAAATATGCCATGTCAGGCAAAAGTGTCGGAGTGGCTACAGCACCGGTACAGAAGTCAGTCATTAATGATGCGGGGATTCATTTCAGTGGTCATACCGAGTATTACCAGGAATTTGCTGGTGTACCGCGTGTGGTGATGATGCTAGCGACTAAAACTTTACGTGTTGCTTTAGCAACCACCCATCTGCCACTTCGTGCAGTTGCCGATGCCATTACTCCGGAACGCTTGCATCAGGTGATTGATATCCTGATTCATGACTTAAAATCGAAGTTTAAAATCGAGCATCCGCATATTCTGGTCTGTGGTTTAAATCCACATGCAGGTGAGGGCGGTTATTTGGGTATGGAAGAGATTGAAGTCATCAATCCAGTACTGGAGACTTACCGTACTCAAGGTATCAATATGAGTCTGAGCCTGCCTGCAGATACTTTATTTACCGCTGAAAATTTGAAAGATGCCGATGCTGTTCTGGCGATGTATCACGATCAAGGTTTACCTGTGTTAAAATCTCAGGGCTTTGGTGAAGCCATCAATATTACCTTGGGCTTACCGTTTATCCGAACTTCTGTCGATCACGGCACAGCACTCTCCCTCGCAGGTACAGGCCTTGCGAAAAACTCAAGCTTACATGTGGCTGTGGACTTGGCGCTGGATTTAGCGCGTCAATGATCTCGTCTTTATTACACGTTGGAAATGTCTATGTATCAGATTAATGCCTTAAACCCAAAAGATGAAGGGCATCACACGCGCAAGCGTTTTGGTCAAAACTTCTTACATGACCAACGTGTCATTGCCAAAATTGTGCGTTCGGTAAACCCGCGTGCAGGCGAAAATATTGTTGAAATTGGTCCAGGTCTAGCCGCATTGACATCACCTTTAATTGGTGAATGTGATGCTTTGACTGTACTTGAGCTGGACCGTGATTTGGCCGCTGGTTTGCCGGGCCGTGTGCCGCATCCTGAACGTTTAACCATTATTGAAACGGATGCACTGAAATACGATTTCACCAATTTATTTGAAGAAGGTCGTCCGCTACGTGTAGTTGGAAACCTGCCTTATAACATTTCGACACCACTACTGTTCCATCTCCTGGAATTTGGTGACAAAGTCAAAGACATGCACTTCATGCTGCAAAAAGAGGTGGTCGATCGTATTACAGCTTCACCGAACACCAAAGAATATGGTCGTTTGTCGGTGATGATCCAGTATTACTGCAAACCGACTTTTCTGTTTGAAGTGCCGCCAGGTTCTTTTAATCCGCCACCAAAAGTGACATCTGCCGTGTTCCGTTTGGAGCCATATGATGTAAAACCGATCGTGGCAAAAAATGAAAAAGCTTTAGCTCGTCTGGTATCGCATGTATTTACCCAGCGCCGTAAGACTTTGCGTAATAGCCTGAAAGGGATGCTGGTTGAAGATGGTTTTGAAAAGGCAGGTGTGGATCCAATGGCACGTCCAGAGACACTGTCACTTGCCCAATTTGTGGCTTTATCTGATCAAATGGTAGCTTAAAAATAATGACCCGCACTGTTCGATACAATTATGTGATTGGTGATGTACAAGGCTGTTTTGAAGCCTTGAAGGCACTGCTGAAAGAAATCCGTTTTGATCCTGATCAGGATTTTGTCTGGTTTGCTGGTGATCTGGTGGCTAGAGGGGAAAACTCGCTGGGTGCATTACGCTTCATTAAAAAGCTTGTCGATAATGGCGTGGCGGCAACAGTGCTGGGTAATCATGACCTGACTTTGCTGGCTTATGCACGCGGTATTAAGCCGATTAAAGACAAGGATAATGTCCGTGATGTGATTGATGCGATCGACAGTGATGAGTTAATTGACTGGATCCGTAAACAGCCGATGTGTCTGTTTCCGAATGAACAGACGGTACTGACCCATGCCGGTATTCCCAATATCTGGGATGCAGCCAAGACGGCTGAATTGGCTAAAGAAGTAGAAGCCATTATTGCCCATGATGATTTTGAGGTGGTGGATACTTTCTTAAAGGAAATGTTTGGGAAAGAGCCTACACTCTGGTCAGATGAATTAGAAGGTCATGAGCGTACACGCTGTATCGTGAATTACCTGACCCGGATGCGTTTAACTGATGCAGAAGGGCGTCTGGAATATAGTTTTAAAGATTCACTGGATGATCCGATGCCAGAAGGTTTTAAGCCTTGGTTTGAATTTGAATCGAAAACTGCAGCAACCCATCAAATTGTATTTGGACACTGGGCCGCTTTACAGGGTAAAACCATTTCTGGGCGAATTCAGAATGTCGATGGCGGCTGTGTCTGGGGTAATCAGTTGATGGCTTATCGACTGGAAGACCAGCAAATGTTTGCCGTCGATAATCCGGTATTTTAAAATATTTAAAGCTCAAAAAAGCCACGTTGAACGTGGCTTTTTTATTGTGCTGATGATTAGTCTGCGCGAATCCAGGTCTGGTTGCGGCCCAGAACTGAAACACCCATACTGGCACGTAGTGTTAAACGCTTGCCGGTATTGTTTAGACGAACCTTGGCATCATAAATTTTACCTGCCAATGGATCAATGACACGACCTTTTTCATAATTTTTGGTGCCTTCAACGTGTTTCAGGCCTTTTAGAATAGTCATGCCTAAAATCGGTTGATCGGTATAAGGGGCTGGACATTTATTACATTTTTCGCGTGGTGTATAACCTGGACGTGGCGTGATTTTCGCAATCTTGCCTGAGTAAGTATTATTTGCTTCTTTTTCGATGACAATGATGGCTTTTGCTGCTCCAGTTTTATCATCAATTTGTTGCCAGGTTCCGCTAATATCTTGAGCCCACAGGTTCATCATGAATCCTGTAGTCAATGTGGCAAGGAATATCTTCTTTAACATATCCATCATTCCAAAGAACTTTTCATTATTACCCGCACATGTTAGGAAGATTGCACAAATAGTCAATAAATAATTAAAAACATGGAATTAAATTTATAAAAAAAGCTGCCTGTTTGGCAGCTTTGAGAAAAAGTGTGAACTTATTCCTGACGAATCCAGGTTTGGCTACGACCCAGAGCAGATACACCCACATAACCGCGTAGGGTTAAACGTTTGCCGTTGCTGCTCAGACGAACCTTGGCATCGTAAATTTTACCTGTCAATGGATCAATCACACGACCTTTTTCATAATTCACGCTATCACCAACCTGTTTTAAACCTGTCAGTACATCCATCCCCAGGATTGGCTGATTGGTATAAGGAGCAGGACATTTATTACAGGTTTTTTGCGGGGTATAACCTGGACGAGGCGTTACTTTGACAATCTTGCCGGCATAAGTACCATTGCTGTCCTGACGGATTTCAATCAGTGCTTTGGGTGAACCAGTCTTATCATCGATTTGTTGCCATGTCCCGGTCAAGTCTTGTGCATAAATGGTCCCAGTCATGAATGTAGCAATGAGCATTAATCCTAATTTAGATTTATTCATTTATATTTATCCTTTTTTCATAGATGAAACAAACTATCCCAAACACAAGCGTGTGGTTTTTTAATTTTGGTTGATTTTAGAATAATGAGCGTTGCAGATTGCTCGATCAATCTGCTTTAACCCTGTTGATTCCCCATGACAGAAATATGCCGATGTTAATTGCTTTGTGGCTGAATTTTCAGTAAAAGCAGAGAAATTCAGTAAGATCTTTAACATGGTAATGTCTTGCATTCTATCTCCTTATATTGCCCATCAAAATCCGTTTGATGCTAAGCCTGTTAAAGCAAATGAATCTAATATTTATATGCATGTTTTATATTGTATAAAAAAAGCATCTGTCTAATATTGATACAACTTAATGCATGAAAATGCAAGCTTCTGTGCACTAAGTCATGAATTAATCTTGTTTAATCCAAGTCTGGCTGCGTCCTAAGGCTGAAACACCCACATAACCACGTAGGGTTAGACGTTTGCCATTGGCACTTAATTTAGCTTTGGTGTTATAAATATTGCCAGATAAGGGGTCAATCAGTTTGCCCTGAGAGAAATTATTATTACCTGCATCTTTTAAGCCGGTGAGTACATCCAGACCAAGAATCGGTTTATTGGTATAAGGTGTAGGACAGGAAACACAGGTTTCGCGTGGTGTGTAGCCAGGACGAGGCGTGATCTTGGTAATTTTGGCAGTATAAACACCATTTGAAGTTTCACGAATTTCCAGAATTGCTTTAACTGATCCTGTTTTATCGTCAATACTTCTCCAGGTACCTGAAATATCGGAAGCGAAAGCCAGATGACTGAAAAAGGTCAGGGCTAAAACGGATAATAATTGAACCTTTTTCATAGGTCTGTTCCTGAGTGAAAAATTCTTTATTTCCCTATAGTAAGAATAGTTTCATTCAGAAACAAACGTTAAATATTGATTGATGAGTCACATTTTTTGCAGATAAAGTATAAAAGTTGGCAACCAGATCGCAGTAAAAACGGCATTCACTGCCATGCCAAACGCAGCATAACGTCCGGCAACACTACCACGCTGCCAGGCTTGAGCTGTACCAATCGCATGTGCTGCTAGACCTAGAGCAAGACCTGAAGCACGCTCATCATTGATATGTCGTAAAATAAATGGTGAAAATGCTGCACCAATTACGCCAGACAAAATGACGATCAGAATGGCCAGACTAACAGGTGCCTCCAGTAAGGTTGCAATATTAATTGCAATTGGTGTTGTGACTGCACGGGTGGCAAAGGCCATGATGTCGCCAGAAGACATATGCAGCAAATAGGCGAGACCCATCGGTAAGGCAACCGCACTGATACTGGCAAAAACGAGAATCCCAATAATGGCTTTCAGCGGCAGGTCATCATAACGCATGGCCGCTAGTGGAATCGCCAGTGCAACCGTGACATAACCGAGCAAATGGTTAAACAGTGGATTGACTTCATCCATATAATGCTCATAAGGAATACCGAGCACCAATAAAATCACCAGCACCAAGAACATGCTAAACACAATCACAGGAATTTGCGGAATAACACGATTGCAGGGTTTAGCAAGCAGATAAGCAATTAAGGTAATCGCAAGACCATAAAGAACAGAAAACATGTGCGACTCCTATAACCAGCGTTTTGCCATTTTGGCGTAAATCCAAAGGGGAAGCAGGGTGCTCAGGCATAACACCAGCATAAAGGCCGGAATTTTTTGTCCCATATGCATCAACATAATTAGCGCGCCTGCACTAATTGGTAAAAAAGCGAAGGCACTTTCTTTCATTAACTTGTTATTGGTATCCACCAGACGCGCTGGAATTTTGCCAAAATAGCGCCAGGCAAATAAGGTGACTAGCAGGCTGATGAGTCCGACCAGATTGCCCAGTTCAGGGTGTTCCAGCTGGGTCATTAGCCAGACTGAAGCTTCACGAAATACAATAATTAAGAGGAGGGTGCCGATCCATGCTGGCCAGTCAATATGTTTTATCCAGTTCATTGGTGATGTCATTTAAAAGTTTACTTATCAAGTTTTACTCGATCTTACGCTGGATTTCAAACTCTTCAAGTGGATGCTGGAATTGAAGTGCTTGAGATCCCAGAATTTCTTCTATCGGTAAATGTGCCTGTTTGATTAACTGTTCCAGCTTTGGAGGTGCAATCCGTACATCGATATGCAACTGACCCTCATCATCATAATGTTCGGACTGAATCACATTCAGCGCATAAAGTTGATTGCGCAGTTTGCCATAGGCAGGTTTCAATACCAGTTCAAAGTGCTGAATCTGGCCCATTAATGCTTCATGCACGGCTTTACGTAACAGATCCAGACCTTCACCGCTATGTGCTGAAACATAGACCCGTTCAGGCTGACCGGGCTGGCGGTAAATGATTTTGGCATCTTCACCGCTACAGTCGATTTTATTATAAACCCTTAAAACAGGAACGTCGGCACCAATTTCCTTGAGCACCTTTTCAACGGCTTCAATTTGTTCAAGCATTTCCGGACTGCTGGAATCGATCACATGTAAAAGCAGGGTTGCTTCAACAGTTTCTTCCAGAGTTGCTTTAAAAGATTCGACCAGTGAATGCGAAAGATTACGCACAAAGCCTACCGTATCTGCCAGTACCAGATTACCGACGCCGTCCCATTGCAGGCGTCTTAAAGTTGGGTCCAGAGTCGCAAATAGTTGGTCTGCTGCATAAACATCACTATCGGCCAGAATATTGAATAAGGTAGATTTTCCCGCATTGGTATAACCTACTAAAGACACGGTTGGAACAGCCGCTTTTTGCCGAGCCACACGGCCCTGAATACGGGTTTGACGGACTTTTTCTATTTTGGCTTTAAGCTGTCCCATGCGGATACGTAATAAACGGCGATCTGTTTCTAGCAGGGTTTCACCCGGACCACGCAGACCGATCCCGCCTTTCTGGCTATCCAGATTGGTGCGGCTACGAACCAGTCGTGAAGACAGATGCTGTAACTGTGCCAGTTCAACTTGCAGTTTCCCTTCATAGGTACGGGCACGCTGCGCAAAGATATCGAGGATGAGTTCGGTACGATCGACCACCCGGCAATGCACCACATTTTCCAAGTTACGTGCTTGGGCAGGTGTCAGTGCATGATCGAAAATGACCAGATTGGCATCCAGTTCTTTGACCCGTTCAGCAATTTCTTCTGCTTTTCCTGAACCCACAAAGAATTTGGCATCCGGTTTTAAGCGTTGAACAAAAAGATGTTCCAGAATTTCGGCATTTGCAGATTGAGCTAACAGATGAAACTCTTCAGCATCAAGGTCATCCAGCATTTGTACGCTCACACTGACCAGTATGACGCGTTCTTTTCCCTGATGTTGCTCAAAATACTCCACTCAGGCCAATCTCCAGTTGAAAACTTCATTTTAGTTGAAAATGAACTTTACAGATACTGAAATATAGCCAAATACTTAAAAATATAGAACAATAGAAACATGGGATATTCAAAAGATTTTAAAGACAAAGTCATAGAAATTATGACTAGAGATAAAATGTCTGTGCGAAAAGCAGCACAGCATTTTAA
>NZ_JBHDVN010000074.1:0-11546 GCF_046635365.1 Acinetobacter sp. NIOH-H-8 | reverse complement strand
TTCTTGACTCAAGCATTAATGCAGTACGATCTTCAAAGTTAAGATGATGGTATGACAATTTTATATACTCCATAAACCCTTTAAATTAATTAGGTGGTTTATGTCGCACTTCAAGTTTTACTCTGCCAGGTATTAAATTGGAAATATTTAAAAACACATTTAATATAAAATATAAATATAGCGCAGCCTATTAATTTTTTATTAAAGCCAGTTTTGAAAGGAAGGATAAATTATAAAATCTTGGTGCTACATAGAAGAGAGAGGGTTATATCGTTGAGAGACTAGGTGTAGACATAACCCCATAAAGAGGAGAGCAGAGTGCTTATAGCTCTCTCCAGACATCGTTCTCATCTTTCAATGGAATAGTAAAGTTAAAGTCATCATCATTACTGACTAAAAGACTGGTAGGGGTTTGCATCAAAACTTTTAAAACAGTACCAGCTTCAAAAATAATCGGGTGACAGTTTTCCTTTTCCAAGGTCACTGGCTTAAGTAATTCAATCACAGAACTTTCCATATTTTTATTCCCAAATATTGATACTTCGCTGTTTTTTAATCTTAACATGATTTTTGCACATTTAACTAATTTTTGAAAAACCGAGACATAAGTCAACAAGTCGGTCAATTTTTCTTAAAAAGCGCTTAAGTCAGTAAATTAAAGGGATAGAGATTAAGATTTAATTTTCAAACGATTTGTGTTTCTTAAACTCGAATATTTTCAGTTTATTTACCGACGAAAAGAAGAGAAGGAGACAAACGGCCCCAAATAGTAAATCTAGCGCAAAATCTACTTGTCACTTTTTGACAGGCCAGTCATGATCTCCTTCATTCTATTGCATACGTTATGCGCTAGTATTAAAGCAAGAATCATATAATCTGATATTAATTTGGCTTTAGCGATTTTGTGTTTGTATGTAATTTTTTACATTGAATTGCAAATTTATGCTGCAGTTCGTTGAAAGTCTGAAAATAAGAATAAACTGTGCGTCATTTGGATGACCTGTACATCTATAAGGAGAATTAAGCCCCAATGTTTAAGTCATTTTTTCCACAACCAGTGTGGTTTTTTAGTAGTCTGGTACTGTGATTTCTGATCAATCTTTGCCTTTGGCATAGTGGTGGATCAGGCTGGGGTGTCTATTTAGGTATGACTGAAGGTTATCATGATCTTAAAATGCCGATAGGAATCAGCCGTTTCTGGGCGCCAAAATTTCTCTGGTTCTATCTCTGGTTTTTTGTAAGTACCGCGATATTCGCTACCTTCTGGTATTTTAAAGCGAAACATCCCTGGCAGCGCTGGTCCGTGTGGAGCTCGGCCTTTATCCTGTTCAATATCTGGTTTGGGGTGCAGGTTAATGTCGTCTTAAATGAATGGTATAGCCCGTTCTATGACCAGACCCAGAATATGCTCACCCAAGGGGGCGGAGATGTCAGCCTATTATATCAAGGTGCATTGACCTTTATTTATATTGCCATGGTCTATGTCACGCTGGCGGTGTTTAACCTGTTCTTTGTCAGTCATTATGTATTCCGCTGGCGTACGGCGATGAATGACTATTATACGGCGCATTGGGAAAAGCTGCGTCATATTGAAGGGGCGTCACAACGTATTCAGGAAGATACCATGCGCTTTGCCAAGACTACGGAACAGCTCAGTGTTTCGCTCATTGAATCTCTGATGCTATTAATGGCCTTCCTGCCAATTCTGTATGAGTTATCGAGTCATGTAAAAGTACTGCCGATTGTCGGTGAAATACCGCATGCATTAATGTGGGCGTCGATCGGATGGGCAGTTCTGGGTACCGTGATTTTAATGATTGTCGGGATGAAACTCCCTGGACTGGAATTCAATAATCAGAAAGTAGAAGCGGCTTATCGTAAAGAGCTGGTTTATGGTGAAGATTATGCCGATCGTGCTCACCCACTCACTTTGCAAGAACTGTTTAGCCGGGTACGTAAGAATTATTTCCGTCTGTATTTCCACTATGCCTATTTCAATATGGTCCGCATCTGGTATCTGCAACTGGACAATATTTACGGATTATTTATTTTGTTTCCAAGTATTGCCGCGGGGGCGATTACACTGGGTTTGATGATGCAGATCCTGAATGTGTTCGGTAAGGTTCGTGAATCTTTCCAGTATTTGATTTTATCTTGGCCTACGATTATTGAATTACTCTCTATCTATAAACGTTTGAAAGCATTTGAATCACATCTCGATTAATTTTTTCTTCTATTCCTAGACAATTTTAAAAGCCAGACCATCATAGGTTTGGTTTTTTATTGATTAATTTTTATTCAAAATCAAATTGAAAATTACTATCTGGAGAGGTGCGAAAAAATTAGGATGAGTGGTACTAAAACATCCCAATATTAGGGTATCCAAGCTATTTTTTCTTGTCTAGAATTTTAAAGGCCAGCCAGGGTGGTGTTTAATTTCCAATAATATGGCGTATAAAAATAATTAGTGTACGTAAAGGAAATTGTTCAAATTATAATCTCATTCAGACAGCGATAGAGAGCATAATTGCCGTTATCTTCCATGATAATAATATCTCTAATTTTTGTTGAATGAGTAACCGGAGAACTGATCTGTTTCTTCGGTTTTTTTATATCTTTTTTTCTACTGCTTCATCTTTTAATTGGCGAATAATCCAGCGTATTTATTGACATTGAAGAATGTTAATTTGATCAATTTATTTGGCTTTAAGCTAGATGAATTAGGCACTCTATTTCCCATTTTTAGTGATAGTTCTCACTATATTTTTATATTTATCAATCTGTTGAGATTGTTGTTTTAGCATATTTGCTATATGTTATAGGGGCCTGGGGGAGATAAGCAGTGAAGCTAAAATTAATAATTCCAACAATATGTGTAGCAAGTCTGGCTGGATGTAACAGTATTCAGCAAATGAAATCAGATATGCAGCATCCTTATGCAAGTCCTCAAGAACTGATCGTTAAAAGAAACCTGAATCAAGCTGACGGTTCGGCAAAAGAATATGTTTATTCATGGGAAAAATCCAAGCAGCATTTAGAGCCACAATCCCTCTATCCACGAACCACCTTAAGCCAGTATTGTCATGAACGGGGCGGCAAGTTTTCTCTACTGTATAAGAGCCAATTGGCTTCAGTAAAAGATTCTGCCCAGAAGAACCGTTTAAGCAAAAACCGTTATGTCACTCAGGGTATTGGTGCCTATCAATGTACGATGCCCCAAGGGCAAAATTGGATTGTTTCTATTGAGCCGATTTCTGAACATCAGCTAGATAAGAATAATACTACGCGTGTAGTCCGGATCTTGAGCAAACTTCAAAGCTCAGCCGAAGCACGTCATTTCTATCAGGGCCACAAAGCTACGGCTAAGTCTAATAAAATTGCCGAGAAGAATGCAGCCAAAACCTCAGTCAAAGATGAGAAAAAGGAATTAGATAAAAAAGAAGCTGATAAGAAAGAAATAAAAATACCTGCTGTTGAACCGACAGTGGTTGCTGTCCCTGCTGCTCGTACAACTAGTATCGAAACGCCACAACAGCAACAGATGAAATTGTATGTAGCTGCACGTCGTGATATCAATAGCGGCAAGAACCTGAACAATGCCTGCAATAATGCCCAGCGTGCCTATAACTATGGCAAATTACAGGGTACAGAAGGAACACGTGTCTATACTGAATCAGGTATGTTAGTGGCACGCTGTTTAAGCAGTATTCCAGTCTATGCTAACCGTATTCCAAATTCCAAGGTTCAGGCCAAACGAATACTGCAGAATCTGGCCACCAACTATAACCATACTGGGGCGAAGAATCAGTTGAGACAGTTAAAATAAGTCTATTATTTTCACATGCAGTTTGATCATTTATTTAGCAGATTAGATGCTCATGAAAAGTCATCTACTTTAAGTATTGGTGATATTTAAAAAAGTATTTCTTAAGCATAGGCGGACTTAAAAATAATATTTTTCTTTTGAATACCAATGATAGAAGATAAATAGTTATCCTATTGATAGGAATAAAAATTAATTAGTATTAGGTTGCAAATCGAACCTTATTTCACAGTGAATCTCCTATCGCCATCTCAGATTTTCTCTTCTATATCTCCTGTTAAATACAAGCTAATTCAACGGCATATTTTAGAAATTATTGGTATATCTTTTGCTTAAAAATTATCAGTTTTGTGCTTATGGACTGAGCAAGAAAAACTAATTGATTTTTAACATACACAATAATGAGATTTATCGCTTGAGAAAACATATTTTAAGTCATTTGATTCTTGTGGGTGCATTTCTACATTCGTCTGTGAGTTATGCAGTGAGTACAACTTCATTAAAATCGGCAATTGATCTGAATGCGATTGATCGGACGGTTGATCCAAAGCAGGATTTTTATCAATTCGTGAATGGAAACTGGCTGAAAACCGCAAAGATTCCAGAAGATCAGGCATTGTCGGGTGCATTTGCTGAAGTGAGTATGAAATCAACCCAGCAGTTATTTGACATTTTTAATGAGCTGGCTAAAAAACAGTATCCGCAAGGTAGCAATGAACAAAAGGTCGCAGATCTCTATGCCAGTTATATGGATACCGATCGGCTGGAACAACTTGGGCTTGAGGCATTGCAACAAGACCTGCAGCGGATTGAAAGTATCAAGACCAAAAAAGATCTGGCAGAGTTTTTTGCCTATGCGGAAAAAATCAATCTGAATTTGCCATTCTCTACCCGTTTTTATCAGGACCGTAAAGCTTCTTCCAAGGCCATGATGTATGTAGGGCAAGGTGGCTTGGGAATGCCTGACCGTGATTTTTATTTGAGTGAGCAGCCTCGACAACAGGAAATTCGCAATACTTATCTGCTTTATATCGCCAATACCCTGAATTTTGCCGGTCAGCCCAAGCCGATTGAAGATGCTCGCACTATCCTGGCTTTGGAAAAGGCACTGGCAAAAATTAGCTGGTCCGCTGTGGAGCTACGCAATGATGAGGTGAGAACCTATCTCGTTGAAACTAAAAATATCATTAACTATATGCCTTCTTTTGACTGGATGAATTATTTCTCAGAACTGGGCTTAAAAGGAGCAAGAAAAGAGGTTGCGATCTCGCAGATTAATTACTTGCGTCAGCTGGATCAGTTATGGAAGGTCGTTCCAATTGAAACCTGGCAAACCTATTTGAAATTCAACCTGATCAATAGTTATTCGCCATTTTTAACAGAAGTTTTTCAAGACCATCATTTTGAATTTTATGACAAAACACTAGAGGGTGTACAAGCACGTTCTCCACGGAATGAGTCCGCTCTGGAACTCACTAACGGTATTTTAGGTAATGTGCTTGGCAAGCTCTATGTAGAAAAGCACTTTAATGAAAGCCAGCGCCCGGCCATGCTGGAAATGGTAGAAAACGTCCGTAAAGCCTTTCATCTGAAACTGGATCAGGTAGACTGGATGGGTTCGGATACCAAAAAACAAGTGCGGCATAAACTGGACAGCATCAATATTAAAATTGGTTATCCGAAAACATGGCAGGATTATTCAGCCTTAAAAATTCGTAAGGATGATCTGATTGGTAATATCCAGCGGACCCGGCTATTCAATTACCAGCGTGAACTGGACAAGGTGGGAGAACCGATTGATCCAGAAGCCTGGCACATGTCGCCACAAACAGCCAATGCTTACTATAACGTTAAGCTGAATGAAATCGTATTACCTGCGGCCATCTGGCAAGCGCCATTTTATTATGACGATAGTCATGATCCTGCAGTGAATTATGGTGCCATCGGGGCTGTTATCGCACATGAAATTAGCCATGGTTTTGACGATAGAGGAAGCCGCTTTGATGCCAAAGGCAAGGGTGAAGAAACCTGGAACGAGCGCGACCGTAAGAAGTTCAATGAACGCACCAAAGCCTTAGTTGAGCAATATAAACAATATGAAGTTCTGCCAGGGCATAAGGTGAATGCAGAATTAAATAAAAGTGAAAATATCTCTGACAACCTGGGCTTAGGGATCGCTCATATGGCTTACAAGTTATCGCTCAAGGGTCAGCAGCCAGCACCTGTCATTGATGGCTTTAGTGGAGATCAGCGTTTTTATATGGGCTGGGCACAAGTCTGGCGTAGCAAAAGTAATCCTGAATATCTGTTAAATAGCCTAAACCTTGCCAGCCACGCGCCAGGTCATGTGCGTGGCAATGGTGCTGTCCGCAATCAACAAAGTTTTTATGAAGCTTTTGAGATTAAAGAAGGGGACAAGATGTATTTATCACCTGAAAAACGAATCTCCATCTGGTAACAGGTTTTAAAAAACAGGTCTGTTTATCTGAAAAGAGACAGGCCTATTTTTTTCTGCGAAGGAACAGCATGCAGAGCCAAGACCAGTTTAAAAATTGGCATATATGCTGCTTATAAAGATTTAAGTGTTTGATTATCAGGTCAACACGTATTGATAAATTCAACTGCGCAGTGAAGCGCGAGGATAGCAAGCTTTGAAAATTTTTCTAAAAACCGCATTGGTAAGTGCTTTATTAGCCGTTTCCTCTGCAAATTATGCTTCAGATCAAACCGCTATTGCAGCACTTGGCTCGGGGATTCATCTTCAACATTTTGATAAAAAAATCGCACCACAACAGGACTTCTATCAGCATGTAAATGGGCACTGGTTAGAGCATGAGGAAATCCCGGCTGATATGCCAAACTGGGGCGCATTCACGATTTTGCGTGAAAACTCGACCCAGCAATTACATGACATTGTAGAAGAGCTGGCGAAAACCAAATCGGATTATGGCAGCAATGAGCAGAAAGTGGGGAGCTTATATGCCAGCTTTATGGACACGGAAACTTTAAATGCAAAAGGTATCCAGCCGCTCAAAGCAGATATCGCCAAAATTGAGGCCATGAAAAGCAAAAAAGATTTCACTTTGTTGCTTGCAGACTATGCAAAAAACCGTGTCAGTACACCTTTTGAATTTGGCGTGATTCCTGACTTGAAAAAGTCTGATCAAATGGCGGTGTTTTTGGGTCAAAGTGGTTTAGGTTTACCGGATCGTGACTACTATTTAAAAGACGATGAAAAACTGAAAAGTGCCCGTGAAACTTATGTTAAACATATTGCTAAGCTGTTAACGCTATCGGGTGAAACGGAAGCAGAAGCGGCTGCACATGCACAATTTATCCTGAACTTAGAAACTGAAATTGCCAAAATTCAGTGGGATAACGTGCAGAACCGTAATCTCGAAAAAATGTATAACGTCTATACATTAAAAGACATCAAAAGTCTGGTGCCAGAGTTTGACTGGAAAACCTATTTTAAAGCGACGGGTTTAGACAAAAAAACCAAAACCGTGATTGTGGCGCAAAAAAGTTATTTTGAAGATTTAAACAAGATTTTAAGCAGCACACCCCTTGATGTATGGCAAACCTATTTCAAATTCCATCTGATTGATGGCGCTGCACCTTACTTAAGCCAGGAATTTGCTGATGCAAACTTTGAAATGTACAGCAAAACCTTACGCGGTGTGACCGAGCAACGGGCACGCTGGAAACGTGGGGTTGATATGACTAATGCCGTACTCGGTGAAAGTCTGGCACAAGTCTATGTCGCAAAACATTTCCAGCCTGAACAGAAACAGCGTATGGAAAAACTGGTAGAAAACCTGTTGCTGGCATTTGAACAGAATCTAGAAAAACTGGACTGGATGGGTGCAGAAACCAAAGCACAGGCACACCGTAAGCTGAAAAGCTTTAGAGTAAAAATTGGCTATCCAAATAAATGGCGTGACTATAGCAAGCTGGAAATTAAAGATGGCGACCTGATTGGTAATCTGCGTCGTACCAACAGTTTCAATTATGACATTGCGCTGGATAAGTTGGGGAAACCGGTTGATCGTGAAGAATGGCATATGCTGCCGCAAACGGTAAATGCTTACTACAACCCAATGGGCAATGAAATTGTTTTCCCTGCTGCTATTTTACAGCCGCCATTCTTCGATATGAATGCTGATGATGCCGTGAACTATGGCGCAATTGGGGCAGTAATTGGGCATGAAATCAGTCATGGCTTTGATGACCAGGGCAGCCGCTTTGATGCAGACGGCAACATGAAAAACTGGTGGACCGAAGAAGACGATAAAAAATTCAAGGAAAAAACCAAAGCTCTGGTTGAGCAATACAATGCCTATGAAGCAATACCGGGCTATCACGTCAATGGTGAACTGACCTTAGGTGAAAATATTGCCGATAACTCAGGTCTGGCGATTGCCTATGAAGCTTATAAATTGTCACTAAATGGCAAGCCTGCTCCGGTGATTGATGGATATACCGGAGATCAGCGTTTCTATATTGGCTGGACGCAGGCATGGCGTGCCAAAGTTCGTCCGGAACTGGCATTACAGCTGTTAAAAACAGACCCGCATTCACCAGCAGCCATTCGTGGCCGTGCGACCTTACTTAACCAGAAACCTTTCTATGAAGCCTTTAGCGTCAAGCAAGAAGATCCAATGTATCTGGAAGAAGATAAGCGTGTGAAAATCTGGTAAGTCTGATTTCCTCATTCGATTCCAAAAGTCCTGACTGATGTCGGGACTTTTTTTTATCTCTCAGGTTACAGAGTTCTACAGGTTTTCCAGCCTTTTACATGCTACAAAGAAACTGCATTGTTCAAGCAGTTTGAACGGGTGAAAAAGGAAAGGAATATGGGATTCAAAGCTTTATCGGGTCTTCGGGCAGTCTTTATGACTACAGCATTGCTGGGGGCAACTCAGATTGCGACAGCCGGTCCAACGGTTGATCAGCTTAGTGACTGTTTGATGAAATCGACGACAGGCACTGATAAAACCACAGTCTTGCAATGGACCTTTGTGGCATTGGGTAATCATCCCGATCTAAAAGCTTTTAGCAATGTAACTGCAACTCAAAAGGAAACACTCGACAGAAATTTAGCTTCGGTTTTACAGCGGATTCTGGTTGAGCAATGTCCAACCCAAACCAAAGCGGTGATTCAGGCTGAAGGAGTGCAAGCAGTGGGCAAAAGTTTCCAGGAGCTTGGGCAGGTCACAGGTCAGGAAATACTGAAAAATCCGGAAATCAAAAGTCAGCTGAATGGTGTACTCAAATATATCGATATGAGCAAACTGGTCACGACGTTTTTGACCCCTGACGTGTGGAATAAACTAGGCATCACCCGTTAATGGATTGCAGATGCAGCCAAACTTAAACCGCAAAAATGTGGTTTAAGTTTTATAGAGCTTACCTGGAAACAGTCGGTCCCGAATTTCATTCCAGTTGGTCGACAGCCAGCAAATAAATGAACCTAAGGTGACCATCATCGTACCGATCCAAAAGGTATGCGATAGACTGGTATTCAGTACCCACATCGAAATGATAGACGAAAAGATCGGGCTAAAATAAGATAACGCGACCAGCATCGCGATATTGCCTTGGTTAATTCCGATATTCCACGCGGCATAACCCAAGCCAGTTACGACTGAAACCAGCAACATATACAGCATAATATTCAAGTCAATATTAAGAAGTTGCGGCAATTGTTCGTGATCTAACAGCAGCGTCTTGCTCCAGAGAACCACACTTACCATTGCGAAAAAGAACACGATTGGGTTATGTCCTTGGCTGTATTTTTTGGTAAATACACAATATAACGACCATAAACTTGCCCCAATGAATGCCAATATGTAACTGGTTGGATTGGCTTGTATATTGTGAATGACGGTTGCTAAATGAATATCTCCGTTGCCCGTCTGGATATAAAAAATACCTGCCAGACTAATACTAAGCCCAACCACCACCAAGCTATGAAATTTTAGTTCATGAAATAAAATCAGCATCGCAATGGTCATACTGGGCCACAGATAATTCACCAGACTAATTTCAATGGCTTGCTGTGCAGTTTGTGCGAGTGCTACGGCATAGGCAAAACAGATTTCATATACCAGAAATAATGCAGCTGCACTCAGCAGATAAAACTTGGGTATGGTTTTGAGTTTGGGAACGCCAAAAACAGCCAGTAAGAGCAGGGTGCTTAAGCTATACATCATGAGTACAGCAAGATCAGGTCCAATACTAAAACTGATTTTTTTGAGCAATCCTACGATAGATGACCACTGTAAAATAGCACTTAAGCCAATTAGCGTAGCGAGGTTTTTCGACATGATAAGGGCGGGATGGGAGAATGTGCAGATTGTATTCCTGTTGAGTGATTTTCAATATGGGACAAACACGATTTTATGATCAAATTCAAAAAAATCGTTAACAACCGCTTTATGATTTGAATATCCCGATCATGAGTTTAATGATCCAGAAAATGGGTGTGAAAATTAGCTCGATACCATCGGCAAGATTGGCCAGTTTGCTTTCTCTGGCTGTGAGTGTACGTGGTTTGATGGGTTTGCGTTTTCTTGACTGATATGCGCCAATGATGAATACAAGAGTGATCAGGATAATGCTAAGTAAAATAATGTAATTTGACATTTTTTTGTTTTTTTCGGTTTGTTTTTGATTTTATAGCAGAAATTTGACTTTTCTCTAATCCCCACTTGCACTTCATTTTAGAAATACCTCTCCCTAACCCTCTCCTAAAAGGAGAGGGAACTTCCAATATTAAATTTATAGCGGCTTTTAATTAGGAATGATTTCTCCCTCTCTCTATGGGATGAGAAGCACTGCTTCGCAAGGGGGTGAGGGAGAAAGAATTACAACAAATCAGGATAAAACCTCTCAAACTCCGGATTTACAGCTTCACCCCTCAGCAAATAACCTTTTGGCTGAATATAACTATAAATTTCCCGTGCAGGTTGTTCATGCCAGCCAATATTAAAAGCACAAAGTTTTGGGAAAAAGTGCAGATGGCTATAGTTCAGATTGTTATGAATCCAATAGGCAAGTTGTTGCCAGTTGCTTTGATCTTTTTCATACAGTTCTAGAAATGCAGGAATGACAATACACGCCGTTGCACCGTAGCCTTTTTCATCAGGATAGTCCCAAATATGACTGGCAAAGTTTTTCTCGTTACTTGCGCAGTTATGTCCTTTTTCATTGCCGAGTTGATTCACTTTTGGCGAACGATAAGCGGAACGAATGGTAATACGTCCAAACTTGTCTTGCAGTGGTTCAAGTAATTCTTCGCATAGTTTTGTCCCTGTACGAATGGCAATATCAGGATGGTCTGGAAAGTTAGGGATACCGTACCAGTTAGCGATTTCGCTATAGAGAAAGTCACGCATAAAGAAAGACTTCGATAGCTGAATGCGTCCTAAGTCTTCGAGTTTGGCAATCGAGGATACTTTTTTGATAGTCATGTTGATATAGATGTAATATTTTAAGATTTTATCGAGATCATAGTATATTGAACTTTAATTAAATTTATAATTTTTTAGGGGTTGTATGGGTAATTGGACAAAGCGATTGAGGGATTGTTCTGGCTTTGTTGCACAAACCTATCTGTAAAGGCTTTTTCAGCGATATAATTTTCAAATGAAGAAGCCTACACACAAAATCTACCGCACAACCAATTGGCCCGCATATAACCGAGCACTCATGAGTCGCG
>NZ_JBHDVN010000073.1:0-11812 GCF_046635365.1 Acinetobacter sp. NIOH-H-8 | reverse complement strand
GTCGCCATGTCACTGAATACTCGTCCTAGAAAAGCGTTAGATTGGCTTACACCATTAGAGAAATTTGCTCAGCTTGTTGATTATCATAAGGCTTTTGAAACTGTCGCACCTCATGTTTGAATTCGCCAACTTTAGCTGCATACTCATAATTAGTTGCAAGAGAATTATTAATCAGTTGCTGTCGGTGAATTACATTGCTCACAATCAATGTAATTGAAAAAAGAATCACCAGACTCACAAGTAAAAGGATTAAAATCAATTTACGTAAATTAAGTTTGAGTGAAATGAGCAACTTTTGAACACTCATAACTTAATCCCCTGAATCGTTCAGAAATACAAAATGTATACAATATATTTCAATAATTATATTATGTGATGTGGTTCTCTATTTTAGATGAATAATATTCAGTTTGTAAGCATTTTTGAAGCTTAATCTGTTGCTTATTTTGTAAGCAGAAATGGTTTGGTCCATTTGTTCAATATATTTAAAAGATATGGAAAAAGACTAAGATCAAAAAAATAATAAAATACTGATTTAGTAAAAATTATATTTTTATAATATAAGAAAATTTTATTTAAAAGCTAAATTTTCTATCTAGCCTAATATAATTAAATAGATAATAAATAAAGATTTATTGATTAAAAAATAATCTTTTAAAAGGTAAATATTTGTTTTTCAAAGCCTTCACTATAGGGTGAAAGGTGGGATAAATAAGTGCTCAAAAGGATATCAATTAAATTTGAACACTTATTTATTTTAGGAAAAGCTAATTTTCTGATTTTACAGTTGTTTTCTCAATGAGAAAAATTAATTACTCTAAAGTACTTCTTAACATCCAGGCTGTTTTTTCATGCACATCAAGACGTTGCGTGATTAAATCTGCAGTCGGTTGATCGTTGACTTCATCAACAACTTCAAAAAGATTGCGTGCGGTACGTGCTACCGTTTCATGAGCATTTACCAATAAACGCAACATTTCTTGGGCATCTGGTACACCTTCTACTTCTTTAATAGCAGTCAGCTTAACAAATTGCTGGTAAGTGCCGGGTGCGGCAAAGCCTAAGGCCCGGATACGTTCTGCAATCAGATCAAGAGCATTCCACTGTTCGGTATATTGGGTCATAAACATGCTGTGCAGACTATTGAACTGTGGTCCGGTGACATTCCAGTGAAAGTTGTGGGTCATTAAATAGAGGGTATAGCTGTCTGCCAATAATTTAGATAGACCTTCGACGATTTTGGCACGGTCTTCGTAAGAAATACCAATATCAATTTTCATAGCTTTAGCATTTTTTTCTGAAGAGCCCATGTTTTACTCCTTAACAATTTTGTAGACAGATATCTTTTAAAATAGAAGTTTGCCAGTCATGGCTGAAAAGATAGGAAATCTTGGCAGCATGACCTTTTATATGAAATAGATTTTTGCCACTATTTATATGTGGAAATAATTTTAAGTACTTCTGAGTTATATAGTTTATAGGACGGGCAAAGATATAAGTTTAGGCGTTCTGTATAGCCTGGTGACAGGATTGTAACTGTATAAAGAAATTAATTTTGCCTTATAAAACTCAAATGTCTGGATCAGTTTTTTAAAAACTTGTTTTCATTTTTAGATGATTAAGCCTTTATTTCATGATTTTATCTTTTAGTAAAAACTATCAGCTTTAAATTTTTCGAACTTTGTGATCGTTACTCGGTAAAAAAAACTGTGTAGTTAAGAAAAATAACAGAACTGTGCCTTTATTAAACAAGCCACTACAAAGACTCAGCAATGTATTCGTCAAATCTCGTTATGTTAGGGATATAGACGAAATCAATAAAAAGATTTTCATACTCAGCAACAGCTCACCATATACAGATAAAAGTGGAACTTTATTTCTCTGTAAAAACGGCAAGATGTTGAATAAAACTCAAGCGAATTTGAGATAGGCAAAAAAAGACTTCACTAAACTCAAGATCAGCAAGGAAAATGTCATGAAAATTAAGGCGAACAGTCCAGCCACAGGTAAAAATGGTTTAGATAAGCAGAATACCAATAAAAAAAGTGAGCAGCTTGATGTATACCGTAGCGACTCAGCCGAACAGACACTGACTACCAACCAAGGTGTCAAGATTTCGGATAACCAGAACAGTCTAAAAGCGGGCGTTCGTGGGGCAACTTTAATGGAGGATTTTATTCTTCGTGAAAAGATTACCCATTTTGACCATGAGCGTATTCCAGAGCGAATTGTGCATGCACGCGGTGTTGGAGCACATGGTTTTTTTGAAGCTTATCCAAGCAATGAAAAATGGACTAAAGCCGGGTTTCTAACCAATACCGGTGCCCAGACTCCAGTCTTTGTTCGATTCTCTACAGTACAAGGTCCTCGCGGTTCAGCAGATACGGTACGTGATATTCGTGGTTTTGCGACCAAGTTTTATACGGATGAAGGTAACTTTGACCTGGTGGCCAACGATGCGCCAGTATTCTTTATTCAGGATGGCATCAAGTTCCCTGATTTTGTCCATGCGTTAAAGCCTGAACCACAAACCGAAATTCCATCAGGCGCATCAGCACATGATACTTTCTGGGACTTTGTTTCTCTTGTGCCTGAATCTGCACATGCGGTGATGTGGGCAATGTCAGATCGTGCTATTCCACGTAATTTACGCTCGATTCAAGGTTTTGGGGTGCATACTTTCCGTTTGATTAATGCTGAAAATAAAGCTGTCTTTGTGAAGTTTCACTGGACGCCTAAACAAGGTCTGACACAGCTGGTATGGGATGAAGCGCAAAAACTGGCAGGTAAGGATCCGGATTTCCATCGTCGTGACCTGTATGAGGCGATTGCTTCAGGTAATTACCCAGAATGGGAATTAGGCGTACAGATCGTTCCTGAAGAAGATGAAATGAAATTTGATTTTGACTTGCTGGATGCAACCAAAATCATTCCGGAAGAACTGGTTCCAGTGACTCCAATTGGCCGTATGGTGTTGAACCGTAATGTTGATTATTTCTTCGGTGAAACTGAGCAGGTTGCTTTCTGTCCAGGTCATGTCGTACCAGGTATTGACTTTACCAACGACCCGCTACTACAGGCCCGACTGTTCTCTTATACCGATACTCAACTAAGCCGCTTAGGCGGCCCAAACTTCCATCAGATTCCAATCAATAAGCCGGTTTGTCCATTCCATAACAACCAGCGTGATGGCCTGCATCAACGTCTTATTCACACCGGACAGGCCAACTACGAACCAAACTCGATTGATGATAACTGGCCGGCTGAAGCGCCAGGTGCGACTCAGGCAGGTGGTTTCGAAAGCTATCAGGAGCGTATTGACGGTCATAAAATCCGCCAGCGTAGTGAGTCTTTTAATGATCACTTCACTCATGCCCGTTTATTCTATCAAAGCCAGGCACCACATGAGCAGAAGCATATTATTGATGCCTATGTCTTCGAACTGAGTAAAGTACAACGCCAAAATATCCGTGAACGTGAAGTGCTTGAAGTGCTGTGCAATATTGACTTGACGCTGGCTCAACAGGTTGCGGATCAATTGGGTATTGAAATCCCAGCTGAGAAAAAAGCTGCAAAACTGCCTGATGTTCTGATTTCTAAGCGTCTATCTTTTGAAGCGTTTAAACCTCGCGATATTAAGGCACGTAAAATCGCGATTCTGGCACATGACAAAGCCAATGAAGCCAGTATTAAAGCTGTACAGGCTTGGGCTGAATCAGAGAGTGCTGTGGCTGATGTTTTAACACCTCGTCCAGGACCAGTTCTGAGCCAGCAAGGTACAGTGATCCCATCTGATGGTATGCAGAAAGCTGAACCGTCGATTGCCTATGATGCTGTAGTTATTGTCGATGGTGATAACTATGACATGGTGCTGAAAGATGGTATCGCGACTCACTATCTGCTTGAGGCTTATAAGCATCTGAAACCAATTGTCTTCCTAGGAGATAAAGGTCAGCTGATTGAAGATCTAAAACTGATCAGTGATGAAGGTACTTTAGCAAATTCTCAATTCGATACTGTGCAAGACACCTTTAAGACCTTGATCATGAATCACCGGGTTTGGGCGCGTGAATTGATTGCAGAAACTATTCCTGCATAAATACCATGAGAATAGAAGCTTCGGCTTCTATTCTCTATTTCAAGGGATAAAAATTTTATGGCGAGACCAGATCCTAAAAAATTACTGGCACAGATGCAAAATGCGCAATGGAGCAGGGAGCAGGATATTTATCTGATCGAACATAACCATCTACCTATGAGTCAACTTAGAGAAGAGTTGCCTTTTAGTGAAGAAGAAATTATGGCACGCCGTAAGGTACTAGGACTAATGACCCGTTTAAAACAGATGAAAAGACTTTTTCCTTAACTGGCTTTCATCAAATGACCACAATATCGATATTTTTGAGGAAGCACTTTTATGGACCTCAGTTCAATATTAGAAAGATTTAAAAATTCATCATTAGAACCTAAAGAAAATATTCAAACGACTTTGAAGGAACTGGTACAACTTTCGGATCAGGTTCCTTTTCCTGCATCAGGGGAAACTTTAAAACGCTGGCAAATTTTAAGCCAGATCTCGGCAACCAATTTAAGTCTGGGTAAAATATTTGAGTCGCATCTGGATGCAATTGCGATTCTGCATGAATTAAATATTCCGGCACATCCTCATCAGCTTTGGGCAGTCTGGGCAGCAGAAGGCGGGCCTCAACCATTGCAGCTGAATGAAGATAAGCTGACTGGCATTAAGACTTGGTGTTCCGCTTCTAGCTGGGTAGAGGCAGGCTTACTGACTTATCGGGATGAACAAAATCACTCTCAATTGCTAATTGTAGATATGCAGCAGCCCGGTATTCAGCATGACCATACTGTCTGGCAAGCTGTAGGAATGCAGCATACATCCACTGCACAACTAGAATTTAATCAGGTTCCTGTCAAAAAAGTCGCTGATCCACATGCATATCTGGATCGGGTAGGATTCTGGCATGGAGCAGCAGGCGTTGCTGCTTGCTGGTATGGTGCGACAGTAGCTCTTGCTGAATATCTGCAGCAGGAACAGTTAAGAAAACCGCATATGTATAAAGCCATGTATCTGGGTGAAATCAGCCGTGATCTTTTAGCTACTCAGGCTTTGTTTTATCGGGTTGCAGAATTGATTGACCAGCAACCCAAATTTCCTCATCAACTTCAGATTCAGGCTTTGCGCGCGCAGGTTGAAGCCACTGCATTAAATGTACTCAACCAGGTTGGAAAAGCGCTCGGCGCAGCGCCTTATTGTACCAATTCTTATTTTGCCCAGCTCGCAGCAGATCTACCGGTATTTATCCGTCAAAGCCATGCTGCCTTTGATCTTGAGCGTATTGGAGAGCTAAGCGCACAGGAGGAAGAACTATGGGCACTTTAAAACATGAGATTGTCGAAGATCGTGTGATCCATGGGGAAGGGACACGGGTAGAAGACTGGCGTAACTGCGAAATATTACAGCAGATGCCAGAATTTGATATTTCCAGTGTAATTCCTGCAGATGCCAGAGTCTGTATTGTGGCACCGCATCCGGATGATGAAATTCTGGGATGTGGTGGACTGATGCAACGTTTGGATAAACTCGGCTATAAGATTGTACTGTTTGCAGTAACTAATGGTACGGCCAGCCATCCCGGTTCGAGTCTGTATACGCCAGAAGAGCTGAACCAGATTCGTCCAGCAGAAACGCGTCAGGCTCTGGAAGAATTGTCCTTAGAACAGCCAGTTCTTCGGATTGCTTTGGATATTCAGGATGGAAAAGTAGCTGAGCAGCGAGATTTGCTCAAACAGCAATTGCATTCGTATTTGCAGCCTAATGATGTATTGGTCACGACTTTTGTTCATGATGGGCATCCAGACCATGAAATAACCGGGCAGGTCGTCCAGCAACTCGCCACTGAGCTACAGTTACCATATATTCAAGTTTTAATCTGGGCGTGGCACTGGGCCACACCAGGAGATACCCGAATTCCTTGGACGGTTGCGCACAAACTCAGGCTGACAGATGAAGAATTAAAATGTAAAGCCCGAGCTGCACGATGTTTCAAAAGTCAGATTGAGAATGATCCGACGACAGAACAGGCACCGATTGTCCCTGAGCATGCATTAGAGCGTGTTTTACAGCCATGGGAGGTTTATCTGTATGAACAGTAAATCAACCTATGATCATGCCTATTTTGATGCTCTATATGCCTTAAACCATGGAGATCCATGGCATTATGAACAGCGCTGGTATGAACAGCGTAAACGTCAAATTTGTAAAGCACTCTTGCCCAAACTGCATTTTGAATCTGCCATAGAAATTGGTTGCAGTAATGGCATGCTGAGTCAGGAACTGGCTCCACATACCGGAGAACTCATCTGTCTGGATGCAAATGCGACAGCGATCCGGCTGGCGCAACAACGTTTGCAAGATTATTCTCATGTCAGTTTTGTCCAAGGCGTTGTTCCGGAAGACTTGCCAGAGCGTAAATTCCAGCTAATTGTGCTGAGTGAAGTCTTATATTATCTGGATCAGGCCGCTTTAGAGAAATTGACCCACTGGCTGCAGCACGCTCTTGATGCAGAAGGCTGTATTCTGGCTTGTCACTGGCGGGCACCGATTTCAGGTTTTAGCTTTACTGGTGATGATATTCATGACCATCTAAATGCACACTTACTTTACAGAAAATGTTCACAACTTCAGGAACCTGATTTTCTAATTGATGTCTGGATGAATAGCCCACAATCTGTGGCAGAGCAAGAGGGCCTTAAATGAATAAAATTGGCGTGGTTATTCCTGCCTGTAATGAAGAAGCCTTTATAGAACGCTGCTTGCTGGCCTTAAAAAAAGCACAATTTGAATTTTATCAATACCTTGGTTCATCAGAAAATATTCCCGAGATTAAGATTTTAGTTGTCTTAGACAGTTGTACCGATCAAACCGCGATCAAAGCGATGCGACTGGGGGTGGAAGTTATTAGTTGTGACTTTCGTTCAGTGGGTAAGACCCGTCATTTAGGAGTCCAAAAAGTAATTGAACAAGGATGCGACTGGATCTGTTGTACTGATGCGGATTCAAGTGTTCAAGAGGACTGGTTCAAAGTCATGTGGCAGCACCAACCCACTGATGCAATTTGTGGAGTCGTTGATGTCGACGAATGGAAGCATTTAAGTCTGGAAGCCCGATTGAAGTATTTAGGTCACTATCAGGACAAAATGGATCATCGCCATATTCATGGTGCAAATTTATGTTTTAAAACAAGTATATATAATGATTTTAATGGGTTTCGCCAGCTAGATTGTCATGAAGATGTCGACTTTGTTCGCCGTTTACAACAGGCAGGAGTCGACATTACCTGGTCCAATCAATTGAGGGTAGCGACCAGTAGTCGACTACAATCAAAAGTTGCTGAAGGTTTCGCCTGTTTTTTACAAAATCTTGAGTTACAGGAAGCAATGAAAAAACCGATTAGCGTATACAAATAAAACTATAAAATTATAAATTTTATACAATCAATTACTTGTAAAAAATTTAAAAATTCATTTCTAAAAGCTATTTCATTTAGAAAAATTCTGTTTATAATTCACACAAATTAAGCCCTGCTACTTATATTTTTCAGCTATAAGTCCGCGGGGTTTTTCTATGGATGATCGGTAATGGATGCCTGAGCTCTTTCTTTTGGAATGACAATGTTAAATTCACAGCTAATTTCTCGTCTTCAGTCTCCATCACCGTATCTCTGGCAGAAAATCGCCACTGCACTGTGTTTTTTTAGTCTAGGTTTTAGTACAGCTGCCTGGGCGCCATTAATTCCTTATGCGCAGCAGCGCTTATTGCTGAATCATGCTGACTTTGGTTTGCTTTTGCTATGTGCCGGAGTTGGCTCAATGCTGGCAATGCCATTGGCAGGTCGTATGGCAAGCAAGTTTGGCTGTCGTGCTGTGCTGGCTGTTATTCTGGCTGCATTTCTATTCATCTTGCCAGCACTAGCGATTAGCCCTACCAGCTTGATGATGGCAATTACCCTGTTTTTCTTTGGGGCCAGTGCAGGCGCTTTGGGTGTAACCGTAAATATTCAGGCTGCCCAGATTGAAAAACTCATGGATAAAAGTTTGATGTCGGGTTTCCATGGCGTATGTAGCTTGGGTGGTCTGGTTGGTGTATTAGGCATGACCACGTTAATGGGATTTGGTCTGGCACCTTTAACTGGCGCACTGGTCGTAAGTGTGATGTTGCTTGCGATTGCGATGCTGGCAATTCCATTCTGCTTAGGTGGTCAGTCATCAACTACAGAAGAAACTAATACAGCTACAGCAAAACCTGCGAAAAAAGCGCTACCAACATTCGCAATTTTAGGTATTGGTCTGATCTGTTTTGTATCCTTCCTGTCTGAAGGCGCAGCGATGGACTGGAGCGGTATTTATCTGGCAACCCAGTTTAACGTACCTGCGGCGCATACCGGTTTGGCTTATAGTTTCTTTGCTGGCTTGATGGTACTTGGACGTTTTAGCGGTCATCTCATCATTCAAAGCTTGGGTGAAAAAACCACTATCTTACTAAGTGCATTACTGGCTGCAGCAGGCTTATTCATGGTGATCTTTGCACCAGTATGGCAAGTCGTTTTAACTGGTTATGCGATCTTGGGTCTAGGGAGTGCCAACATCGTTCCGTTAATGTTCTCTCGTGCAGGCCGCCAAAAATCTATGGCTTCTCATGTAGGATTATCTTATGTATCGGTATTTGCTTACACTGGCTCATTGATCGGACCAGCCCTCGTAGGTTTCGGTAGTGAAATTATTGGCTTACGTTTAGTGTTTACAGTGATCGCAGTTGCTTTAATGAGCATTGTAATCCTAAACCATCTGACTGCCGGTCACAAAGAATCAGAAAAAGCAGAAGGTCTTATTGCCGGCCTAGACCACAAAACACCAGCATAAAGCTGGTGTTTTTTTATGGGCTTTTCAGACTTTAGGCATGCATATTGAACTGGGTCGAAATACCTTTGGCCACTGGTCGATAAATTCGCAGGCTTTGTGATTTTTTCAGGTCCGACAGGAACTGATCACGCCAGCGAATGATATCGAAATTCTTCAAGCCTTGCTGTAAATAGCGGTAACGTTCCAAACGTTCCGACTTCGACATACGTAAGGCTCTTTTCAAGGCTTTGGCCATACTGTCCTGATCATAAGGATCGACCAGTAAGGCTTCTTTCATTTGCTCGGCAGCCCCGGCATATTTAGACAGAATTAATACGCCAGGATCTAGCGGGTCTTGCGCAGCAATATATTCTTTGGCCACCAGATTCATCCCGTCACGGATTGAATTCACCCAGCAAATATCTGCCTTACGGTAGAGCTGCATCAGGGCTTCATGACCCAAAGTGTCATAGCTACAGTCAAAAGGCAGCCAGTTTGCATTGCCATGCAGATGGTTTAAATTCTGCACCGCAGCCTGGAACTGTTCATAGAGTTTTTTATAGCTGTTCACATCCAGTCGGCATGGGCAGGCAATCTGTAATTGCTGGAACTGATTTTTAAATTCAGGTTGTTCATCCAGCAACTCCTGGAATGCATGAATTTTCTCCAGCAGCCCTTTACTGTAATCAATCCGGTCAACAGAAATGATGGTCTTATGGGCATGCTTTTTATCGAGATCAAAGGGCAGGTCAGTGACTTGACTCTCAGCAGCCTGCTTCTGAATTTGTGCCGGATGTACACCGATTGGATAAGCCTTCACATAAATCCGTTTAGACTGATAACTCAGGATTTCATCATTGCGATGCTGGATATTTAATACCTGTTCCAGGAAATCAATACAGTTGGCCTGATCGCGTGGAGTTTGCAGACCGATGACATCAAAATCTCCCAGATGTCGGGCCAGTTCCTGATAAGGAGGCAGCGTTTGCCAAAGTTTCAGTTCGGGGAAAGGAATATGCAAGAAGAACCCAATCCGGTTGCGCATGCCTAATTTACGGCAGTAATACGCTACACTCAGAAAATGATAATCATGAATCCAGATGATGTCATGCGGTGAAGCCACCTGTTTCAGGTGTTTGGCAAAACGCAAATTGATATCTTTATAGGTTTTAAAATCCTGCGGCTGATATTCGACACGTTGATGCTGGTCATGCATTAACGGCCATAAGGCATTATTAGAAAAACCACAATAATAACCCTGGTACTGGGCTTCGCTCAGTGCACTGGTATGATATTCCACATTCTGATGTTTCAGAATCTGAAATTTCTGTTCCTTGTTCTGGTCAACTCTGGAGCCATTCCATCCAACCCAGATGCCGCCTATATCTTGCAATGCATCCTGCAATGCAACAGCCAATCCACCAGCCTTCATACTTTCTGGGTTAGGTAGATTCACACGGTTTGATAACACAATGAGTTTAGACATGTGATTTCTCCAATCGTTGTTGTTCTTGTACTTCAATTACCTTTAAAAACTCTTTCAGGAAGGCCTGAACTTGAGAGACGTTTTCCAGTCTGTACCGTGCTAGGGTCTGGCCAGGGCCTACTTTGATTGAGCAGCCGTGAAGGGCATTGATGACTTTGAATCCGGCTTCATCGGTCAGGTCATCACCGATAAACATGGGATAATGATCATTGAGATGGTATTGCTGAATAATCTGTTGAATCGCTGAACCTTTATTGGCGCCTTTGGGCACCAGTTCAAAAACATACTTGCCAGCTTTTAACTCAAAGTCGGAAAACTGGTTAAGACATTCCAGCGCAAAAGCATGTACGCGATCTTCTAGTTGAGGATGTTCACGAAAATGTAGTGCAACAGAATAATCTTTAACCTCGATCCGCAAATCAGGGATTTGAACTGCCTGTTCCTGAATATATTGTTTTAGGGCTTGTAGCTGCGGCTGATTTAAAGAGATTAATGTCTTTAAATCAGCTTGATAGATTAATTCCAGACCATGTGATCCAGCGATATTCCATTGCAGAGGATGAATAAGTCTTTGTGCTTGTAAAATAGAACGACCCGTAACTAATATCAGCTGAATATATTGTTGTAAATTTTCCAATATATTTATAATTTCAGGTTGAATTATACTTTTATCTGGATCTGGGTGAAATTCAGAGATTGTTCCGTCAATATCAAGAAATAAAACAACCTGGTCTGAGTCCATATTCAGGTTGCAATCATTTAAAATCATCTTTGGCGATATATAAAAAGATGAGCTAGATGAATCTTCTAAATCTTGTTCCCTATGTATGCCTGACATAAATCCACCTAAGTACATGATATAAAATAGATTAAAATTTAGAGTTAAACTGTGTGATTTTTAATCTAATTAGTTTTATAACATATTCTATTTTTCAAAATGGCTTTAGGCGCAGAAAAGAAACACTTTTGACATGTAAAGTTACTTTGTAAAATTTGGAAATATTCAGCAGGAAAGGTTGATATTCTTTGTATATTTGTAAAATAATTTTTCAGTGATTTTTAATATATTAATAATGATATTTAAGGTATTGCATATTAAGTGATTGAGTAATTTTGAGTGCTATAAATAAGACTCTTTTGATTATTTAATGTAAAAAAATGGTTTTGATTTATATTTCTAGAAATTAATTCATTAGCTTTCTATTAAATAATAGGGGCGAATTCAAACATGAGGTGCGACAGTTTCAAAAGCCTTATGATAATCAACAAGCTGAGCAAATTTCTCTAATGGTGTAAGCCAATCTAACGCTTTTCTAGGACGAGTATTCAGTGACATGGCAACTTGATTTAAATAATGCTGATCTGCCTGATTTAAATCAATCCCTTTAGGTAAATATTGCCTAATTA
>NZ_JBHDVN010000072.1:0-11831 GCF_046635365.1 Acinetobacter sp. NIOH-H-8 | reverse complement strand
GAAATTCATGCACGTGTAGCAGTCCTCAACCGATTTACGGAATTAGGTCGATCACTTACCCAAGTTACGCCTTAAATTTGGCTCAATTAGGGGCGCTTTGCATTTCAAATCTTTGTGCAACAAAGCCGCTATAAAGTAAAAAAACCCGCTCTAAAGCGGGTTTTTTTATTCCAAAATCAATCAGCCTTAACCAATCAATTTCTTCATCAATTCATTCACTTGAGCAGGGTTAGCCTTACCACGTGATGCTTTCATCACTTGACCAACTAGACCGTTGAAAGCTTTCTCTTTACCAGATTTATACTCTTCAACCATCTTCTCGTTAGCAGCAAGCACTTCTTTAATGATTGCTTCAATCGCGCCTGTATCAGTTTCCTGTTTCAAGCCTTTTTCCGCAATGATTTCGTCCGCAGTTTTGCCTTCTTCCCACATAAAGCCGAACACTTGTTTCGCGATCTTACCGCTAATAGTGTTGTCGACAATACGCGCAATCATACCGCCCAATTTCTCACTCGACACAGGAGAGTCGGCAAGGTCTAGGCCAGCTTTGTTTAAAGCACCGGAGAATTCACCCATTACCCAGTTTGCCGCAATCTTACCTTGTGCAGCACCGCCAGCAGCTTTCACCACATCTTCGTAAAACTCTGACATTTCACGAGTCAGGGTCAGTACGTGAGCATCATACTCAGTCACACCGAAGTCAGCCACGAAACGCGCACGACGAGCAGCAGGCAGCTCAGGCATTTGCGCTTTAATCGCTTCGATTTGCGCATCTGGAATCACCACAGGCAACAAGTCAGGATCCGGGAAGTAGCGGTAATCGTTCGCTTCTTCCTTAGAACGCATTGAACGGGTTTCCATCTTCACAGGGTCGAACAGACGAGTTTCCTGATCAATGGTGCCGTCCCATTCCAGAATTTCCATTTGACGTTCAATTTCAACATTGATCGCTTGCTCAATGAAACGGAATGAGTTCAGGTTTTTCAATTCACAACGTGTACCGAACGGTTGACCCGGACGACGTAAAGACACGTTACAGTCGGCACGGAACGAACCTTCTGCCATGTTACCGTCAGAAATGCCTAACCAGCGTACCAGCGTGTGAATCGCTTTAATATAAGCAACAGCTTCTTCAACCGAACGCATATCCGGTTCAGATACGATCTCAAGCAGAGGAGTGCCGGCACGGTTCAAGTCGATACCTGACATGCCTTCGAACTGGTCGTGGATGGATTTACCAGCATCTTCTTCAAGGTGAGCACGGGTCACGCCAATGCGTTTTACTGTGCCATCTTCAAGCTGGATGTCGATATGACCCAAGCCCACAATCGGATTGTCCATCTGACTGATCTGATAGCCTTTTGGAGAATCCGGGTAGAAATAGTTTTTACGTGCAAATACAGAAGCCTGATCGATATACGCATCGATACCCAGACCAAAGCGAATCGCAAGATCAACGACTTCTTTGTTTAATACTGGCAATACGCCCGGCATCGCAAGGTCTACAAGGCTCGCTTGAGTGTTTGGATCATTACCAAACTCGGTAGAAGAACCAGAGAAGATTTTAGATTTAGTCGCAAGCTGAGTGTGAATCTCGATACCAATAACGACTTCCCAACCGTCAATCAGGTTAGATTTTGGTTTAGCAGCGTTTTTAGCCATTATGCATTCTCCTCAGCAATTGCAGCGCGTTTAGTATGCCAATCGGTTGCTTGTTGATACTGATGTACCACAGACAACAATTGAGATTCTGACCAGTAGTTACCAATCAACTGTAAGCCAACTGGCAAGTTGTCTTTGTCAAAACCAACAGGCGCGTTAATCGCAGGAAGACCTGCAAGGTTTACCGCGATGGTATAGATGTCACCTAGGTACATTTCAACCGGAGACAGGTTTGCACCGATACGGTATGCAGTAGTTGGTGCAGAAGGCGCAGCGATGACATCTACAGATTCAAATGCTTTTAAGAAATCTTGCTGGATTAAACGACGTACTTTTTGTGCTTTCACATAATAAGCATCGTAATAACCAGCAGACAGAGCATAAGTACCGATCAGGATACGACGCTGAACTTCAGCACCGAACCCTTCTGAACGGGAACGTTTGTAAAGGTCGAGAAGATCTTTTGGCTCTTCACAACGGTAGCCATAACGTACGCCGTCATAACGAGACAGGTTAGAAGATGCTTCAGCCGGTGCGATCAGATAGTAAGTTGGAACATAAGCTTCAGTCATGTTGAGATCAATCTCAACCAGAGTTGCGCCCATTTCTTCCAGTTTTTTCAATGATTCTTCAACGCGTGCTTTCACGTCTGCATCCAGACCTTCAACATTGAAGTACTGTTTTGGAATACCAATGCGCAGACCTTTCACAGAAGTGCCGTTCAGGTTGGCAACGTAGTCATCAACATCTTTGTCTATTGATGTTGAGTCTTTGGCATCATGACCGGCCATCACATTCATCAGGTAAGCACAGTCTTCAGCTGAACGTGCCATTGGACCGCCTTGGTCCAAAGATGATGCATACGCGATCATACCGAAACGTGATACACGGCCATAAGTCGGTTTCAGACCAGTCAGACCACAAAAAGAAGCCGGCTGACGGATTGAACCACCGGTATCCGTACCGGTTGCAAATGGTGCCAGATCAGCAGCCACAACCGCAGCAGAACCGCCTGAAGAACCGCCTGGAACGTGATCCAGTGCCCAAGGGTTTTTGGTCGCGCCAAAATAAGATGACTCGGAAGTAGAACCCATGGCAAATTCATCCATGTTCACTTTACCAAGTGTGACTAAGCCCGCAGCTTTACCTTTCGCTACAACGGTCGCGTCGTAAGGAGAGATAAAATTGTCCAGCATTTTAGAACCGGCAGTGGTTTTAATGCCTTGGGTACAGAAAATATCTTTATGTGCAATGGGCACGCCAGTCAGGGCGGTGGCGTTGCCTGCTTTGATTGCAGCATCGGCAGCATCAGCTTGAGCTAATGCCTGTTCAGCAGTCACGGTCACATAAGCCTTGACCTGTGCATCAATTTTTTCGATGCGGTTTAAATAGTGTTGAGTCAATTCGCGGGATGAAAATTGAGCATTTGCCAAACCTTCAGTCAGTTCACGAATGGATAAGCGGTGTAAATCTGTCATGAGAAATAATTCTTTACGTTTAATTTAATAAAAAGAATGAACTGGGTAATAATTACTCAATCACGCGTGGGACGAGATACAAACCGTCCTGTACAGCAGGTGCAACTGCTTGGTATTCCTCACGATGATTACTTTCCGACACGACATCTTCACGTAAAGGCTGTGGGTGGTCGAAAGGGCTTTTCAGTGGTTCAACACCGTCAGTATCGATGCCTTTCAGGGTTTCCATCATGCCTAAAATTTTATTTAAACTTTGAGCATATTCAGCAGATTGCGTATCATTAAGAGATAACCTTGCGAGGTTGGCAATAGCTGAAACTGTTTCTGCATTTAAATCTGCAGAAGACTGTGCATCCGATGTAGACATAATATTACCTAATCAGTATTAAAAAAAATTCAAATTATCATGCGTTATGATAAGCGATTGACTTGTCCAAATCATCACATTTAGTTAAAGTGGCCACCTTGCGTCCATATAAAGTTTAACTGAGAACGTCCCCGTGATTCTAAAACGACTAATAGGCTTGTTTTCGCCAGATCTCGCTATTGATTTAGGTACTGCAAATACACTTATTTATGCGCCAGGACGAGGCATTATATTAAATGAACCGACGGTTGTAGCCATCCGTCACAGTGGTTCACATAAAATTGTTGCTGCCGTAGGTCTTGACGCGAAACAAATGCTTGGTCGTACCCCAGCAAATATTTCTGCAATCCGTCCGATGAAAGACGGCGTGATTGCGGATTTCGAAGTGACCGAAACCATGTTAAATCAGTTCATTGGTAAGGTACACGAAAAACGTTTATTCCCGCCAGCGCCACGCGTGGTGGTTTGCGTGCCATGTAAATCGACACTGGTTGAACGCCGTGCGATCCGTGAAGCAGTTTATAATGCGGGTGCACGTGAAGTACGTCTGATTGAAGAACCGATGGCTGCTGCAATTGGTGCAGGCATGCCGGTTGAGCAGGCATGTGGTTCGATGGTTGTCGATGTGGGCGGCGGTACAACTGAGATTGCAGTAATTTCATTGCAGGGCTGTGTATATGCAGACTCGCTGCGTATTGGCGGTGATGTATTTGATGAACAGATCATCAACTACGTACGTAAGGCACATGGTTGCGTGATCGGTGAAACCACAGCTGAAGTGATCAAAAAAGAAGTCGGCATGGCACTTCCAGATGAAGGTGCAAAACCACTGGAAATTGAAGTCCGTGGCCGTAACCTGGCTGAAGGTGTGCCTCGTGCGATTGTGGTGAACTCGGATGAAGTCACTCAAGCGATTTCTGATCCACTACAAAACATCGTGTCTGCGGTGAAATCTGCATTGGAACAAACACCTCCTGAACTGTCTTCTGACATCGCTGAACGCGGGATCGTATTGACTGGTGGTGGTGCATTGCTGCGTAACCTGGACAAGCTGCTTGCCAAAGAAACAGGTCTGCCTGTGGTGGTTGCTGAAGATCCACTGTCTTGCGTGACTCGTGGTGGTGGTAAGGTACTCGAATTCTTCGACAATCCAAATCATGACATGTTATTTGTAGGCTAAGACAAGGATTCGGCGGGTGCAAGCACATCTGTTTTCTCGACAACCGCCATCTTTTCGCTCTTTTATCATTGCACTGATAACATGTCTGGTGGTGCTGTTCTTTGACTGGCGCATGCCACATGTTGTTCAACCTGCAAGGGATGTTTTGTACGCGGCCTATAATCCCATTTATGCCGTGGCCAGCTATCCGGTACTGTCGCGAGAATGGCTGAATCAACAAACCAAATCTGAAGCACAACTGCGTCGTGAGAACACCGCGATGCAGGCTGAGCTATTGCAGGCGCAAGTTCGCCTACAAAAAATTGCAGAGCTTTCTGCAGAAAATACCCGTTTGCGCGGTCTTTTAGATACCCCTCTGATTCTTGATGGACGTATGGAAATTGCTGAGGTGATTGGTACCGATGCTGATCCGTTGCGCCATATCATCGTGATCAACCGTGGTTCCAATAACAAGCTGAAAGTCGGTCAGACCGTACTGGATGACATGGGGATTATGGGACAGATTATTGATGTCTATCCGCATAGTAGCCGGGTCATGCTGCTCTCTGATAAAGAACACTCCTTGTCGGTGCGTCTGGAATATACTGGCATGCGTGCCATTGTGTCGGGAACCGGGGATCTGGGACGCCTGAAAATGGAATATGTACCGACCAGCGCCAATATCAAAGTTGGTGAAAAAGTTTACAGTTCAGGTCTGGGACAGCATTTTCCGGCAGGTTATCTGGTGGGAACGGTATCTAACGTAAAACGGCATAATTCAGGGGAATTTGCTCAGATTGATGTCACTCCAGCAGCACAGTTGGCCGGTGGTCATCATGTCGTCGTGCTGTTCTCTGACTCATTAGCGATGGAGCAACCGCATGTCAATCGCTAAGATGCGACCTAAAACACATCGTGATCCTTTATTTGCCATTGTCATATCGGTGATCGTGGCTTCTGTTCTCTCAGTCTATCCACTGTCTTACGAGACTTCGGGATGGCGTCCATTATTTATGTTAATGGTTATGCTGTTCTGGGTATTGTGTCAGCCGACCTGGTGCGGGATCTGGTTTGCATTTGCTACCGGGATCTTCATTGATTTACTGCTTGATGCGCCCTTAGGTCTCAATGCGCTCAGCTTTATCATCATTGCTTTTGTGGCACGTTTCCTGACCCGTGAGCGCCGTATTCTGACCTTTGCTAATTTATGGGTCATTACGGCAATTGCGATTCTGGCACATTTGATGATTATCTTTTTTGCCCAGATTTCGACCGGCGTACAATTCTCATTTGCACGACATTGGATTCCCATGCTGACTAGTGTCATCATATGGCCCGTGCTTTATTACTTTTTGAGAAAATGGCGCATTTAATCCTCGCTTCCAGTTCCCCTCGACGCCGTGAACTTTTGCAGCAACTCGGGCTGAGCTTTGAGATCTGTAGCCCAGATGTAGACGAATCTGTACTGGAAAATGAATCCATTGCAGCCTATGTCGAACGTCTGGCGCAAGTCAAAGCGGAAGCGGTAGCCAAACTGTATCCGGATGCCATTATTATTGCTGCGGATACCAGTTTAGGTGTTAATAATGAGATTTTGGGGAAACCTGAATCCAAACAGCATGCCTTTGAAATGTGGGAAAAAATTTCAGGAAGATGGCATGATGTGTATACTGGGGTGTGCGTCCGCACAAAAGAAGAAAAATACAGTATAGTAGTCCGTACACAGGTTGAATTTCAGCCACTAAATAGCCATGATATGGAAAGTTACTGGGCAACAGGTGAGCCGCTTGGGAAAGCAGGTGCCTATGCAATACAGGGAATTGCAGCGCGTTATATTCCAAGAATAGAAGGTAGTTATTCTAATGTAGTGGGATTGCCACTATATGAAACAGTACAGTTATTGCAGACGGTTAAGGCACTAAATTAACTGCTGAAAAAGAATTCTTATAATGTTTTGAGTGTTGTTATGTCTGACGAGTTGTTGATTAACGTCACACCGATGGAATGTCGTGTGGCGTTGATTGAAAACGGCACGGTGAATGAACTGTTTGTCGAGCGTACGGCCAAGCGCGGATTGGTCGGGAATATCTATAAAGGAAAAGTGGTCCGGGTCTTGCCGGGCATGCAGGCCGCTTTTGTCGATATTGGCCTGTCCAGAACGGCATTTTTGCATATCAATGACATGGTCTGGCCACGTAGCCAGCCAACGCCGAATGTATTTGAGCTGTTGCAGCCAGGTCTGATTCTTACCGTTCAGGTGATGAAAGATATGCTTGGCACCAAGGGCGCTCGTCTATCTACTGATCTTTCTATTCCTTCACGTTATTTGGTCTTGATGCCATATGGCAATCATATTGGCGTATCGCAGCGGATTGAATCCGAAGATGAACGCAATCGTTTACGCTCGATCATTGAGCGTATTCAGGCAGAACACAAGTTGCCTGGCTCCGTGATTGTCCGTACTGCTGCGGATGGCATTGAAGAAGAGGCGATTGCACAGGATATGGCTTATCTGGCTAAACTCTGGGAATACATTCAGCGCAAACAAAAAGTCATCGCAGTGCCTTCATTGATCTTTGAAGAGCTGCCTTTGCCACAGCGTGTTATTCGTGACCTGGCCAATGAAGAAACCGAAAAGATCTATATCGATTCACGCGAAATTCACGGCAAGTTGAAAGAGTTTGTGGATGAGTTCGTGCCGAATATGAAAGACCGTTTACTGCATTATCCGGGCGAGCGACCAATTTTCGATTTGTACAATGTCGAAGAAGATCTGCAAAAGGCTTTACAAACCCGTGTCGCACTAAAGTCTGGCGGTTATCTGATGATTGACCAGACCGAAGCCATGACCACCATTGATGTTAATACCGGTTCTTATGTGGGCGGCCGCTCGCTGGAAGATACGGTGTTTAAAACCAATATGGAAGCCACACAGGTGATTGCACGTCAGCTGCGTCTGCGTAATCTGGGCGGTATTATCATCATCGACTTCATTGACATGCAGGAAGCCCAGCACCGTGAAGAAGTGATGAACCAGTTTGTGAAAATGTTGGAACGTGATCATGCCAAAACCAAGATCACCCAGGTGTCTGAACTGGGGTTGGTGGAGATGACGCGTAAGCGTACCCGTGAGTCTTTGGAACACTTGTTATGCGAGTCCTGTCCGACCTGTCAGGGACGTGGATATGTGAAAACAGCAGAATCAGTGTGTTACGAAATTTTTCGGGAAATCCTGCGCTATGCTCGCGCTTATGAATCACAAAGTGGCTTTACTGTCGTTGCCCATCCGGCAGTGATTGATCGGCTGTTGACTGCAGAAGCCCCGGCTGTGGCGGATCTGGAACACTTTATTAATCGTGTAATTAAATTCCAGGTCGAAAATTTATACACGCAAGAGCAATACGATATCATTCTCAGCTGAAATTGTAACAGAATATCGTTAAACACTTGTTACATCTGAAATTTTACAACTCTACTGATATTTACAATACTAGAAACATCAAATTAGCCAAAGCCTTTCTCCCAGTTCTAGGCTTAGCAAAAGGAGTCTATGATGAGTATGAGTAAAGTTGTAATCAATAAAAGCTTGAAACACGTATTAGAACCAAAGGCTGTGCATGCAGGATATATTGTGGATGAACGCGGGAATGAAGTTCAGATTACAGCTTCTATGATTCGCTCTGTCTGCCATCAGTTATTGAAACAATGTCGTACTATTAAAAGTTAATTAAACCAAAATAGATTGCGGTTGTATGAATTTCATTCAAGCTGTAAAAAGAATAAAATAAAGGGGCTTAAATTGCCCCTTTATTTTTTACTAAATGATTGGCAAAAGTGCTCACACACTTTTTAGCAGTCCATTGCCAGATTTTATTCGTCCGCGGCTAACTGACCGCTTTCAACTTTGGGACGGGTTCACCATCCACAATCCGTTCGAAGCGTTGAATTTCTTCTTCAAGATGAGTCAATAGATTCTGCATTTTGGGTAGAGCATTACGGCAAGCAGTAAGACCTACTTCAAGCTTGTCCATATAACTGGTCATGGTGATATTCAGTGCCTGTCCATCCAGTACAATCGAAGCCGGATATAAGGCTTCCAAGCGTGCACCGTTCCAATATAGAGGTTCCTGAGGACCAGGAACATTGGAAATGATCACGTTAAATGCCTGACGTTTTGGCATTAAGCCAGATGCAATATTGAATCCTGCAAGACCGTAGACAAAAGCACTATAGTTCAGAATCTGATTGGCATTCATGCGCTTAAAGCGTTCTTTAGCACTGAGTACACTGCGACGTACCGTTTTAAGACGCTCCAAAGGATCATCCTTATGCGTGCCCAGATTCGCCAGAATCATGGTAATACGGTTGGAAACATCGGAGTCATCGCTACGTAAAGAAGCGGGCACCATTGCAATTAATGGTTTTTTCGGCAAGGCATTTTGTGTGAGTAAATATTCGCGTAAGGCACCTGAACAGATCGCTAACACGATATCATTAATCGTTACACCTAAAGCTTTAGAAATATGACGTAAACGTGAGAATTCAAAAGATTGGGCTGCGAAACGACGTGAGGCACTGACACGCTGATTTAAAATAGAACTTGGTGCTTGAAAGCTGGACACATAATCCGGATTACGCCCCATATCTTTCAGTACGGTTTGTGATAATTCATAAGCCACTCGTGGCGTACATTCCAGCTGGCCTTTAATCGCCTGTAACACATTCTTCATGCGGCTGACTTTCGGCGCTTTCAGACGTTTTGCTCGTGGACCTTCTACACACCAAGGTGGCACAATACTTTTCGCATGTGGATCATGGGAAAGTGATTTTTCTACCAGACGCATGCCTGCAATACCATCTACCATCGCATGGTGAATCTTGAAGTACATGGCAAAACGGTTACCTTCAATGCCTTCAATAATATGACAGGTCCATAAAGGTTTAGCGCGGTCAATCAGTGCGCTGTGTTCTTGGGAAATATAAGTCAGCAGCTCGCGGATACGCCCAGGTTTCGGTAAGGCAATATGACGAAAATGATGATCTAAATCAAACTCTTCATCTTCATCCCAAAATAAACCGTTTAAATAGTTATTAAATGGAGGAATCGGTGAGGATTTGGAATTGCGAATATCAGTCACCAGATCCCGGATAAAAGAGGCTGGTGCATTGTCAGGAATTTGAAACAAAAATAACCCGCCTACATGCATAGGCTGCTGCCGTTTCTCTAAAGACAAAAAAATAAAGTCAATCGGATGTAATGGACGCATAGCGTAGATTGCCTCACTGCATTTTCTTCAGCTGCTCATGTATAAGCAACCTTGTTAGAATTATTGGTATCACATTACAAAGTATAGCGATTTTGTCGCATAAAGGTACTGATTTTTCTGTAGCCGATTGGTTCACAAAAAAACCACCCGACGAACGGATGGTTTTTTAAGATTATTTTTTCAAGTTCCCGGCATGCAAGCCACATTCTTTATGGGTGGCTTCTTCCCACCACCAGCGTCCTTCACGTTCATGCTGATTTGGCAGCACAGGACGGGTACAAGGTTCACAGCCAATGGAGATAAAACCTTTTTCATGTAGTGGGTTGTATGGAATTTCCATCATTCGGATATAATTCCACACATCTGCACTAGACCAGTTGGCAAGGGGATTATATTTAATCAGCTGTTTGCCTGGACCAGAAAAACCTTCATCAGATTGAACCACTGGAATGTCATTACGTGTTCCCGGGCTTTGGTCTTTACGCTGACCGGTAATCCAGCCATCTAAAGTTGCCAGTTTTTTGCGTAAAGGTTGCACCTTGCGGATTCCGCAACATTCCTGATGGCCGTCACGGTAGAAACTGAACAAACCTTTTTCAGTCGTCAGTTGTTGAATCGCATCTGTTTCCGGGAAACAGATTTCGATATCAATATTATAGTGCTGGCGAACTTTTTCAATAAATTGATAAGTCTCAGCATGCAGACGCCCTGTATCCAGGCTAAATACCCGGAAAGGTTTACCTAAATTAGATGCCATATCAATCAGTACAACATCTTCTGCACCAGAAAATGAAATGGCAATTTCGCCTCCCTGCTCGAGAGCAAGCGCTAAAATTTCACTTGGTGATTTATCTGCATATTCAGATGCAAGCGCATCTACCATAGCAATAGTGGGGATTTTGGTCATATGAGTCCTGGCGGCATAGGCTTGGAAATGACGTGGCCTATATGAATTTATTTCAGATTTATTCTATTTTAATAGAAATGCCCAAAGCTACTTATCACTAAAAAATAAATACTTATGAAAAAAACAGATTTAAAAAAGAACAGTGCAAAATCTTTTTCTTCAGCTATGATAGGGCAAAATTTTTTCAATACAACTGAGGGGATGCTTCATGGAAGTCGTATGTCTAGATCTAGAGGGCGTTTTGGTTCCAGAAATCTGGATCAATTTTGCTAAAAAAACAGGTATTAAAGAGCTCGAAGCAACGACACGTGATATTCCTGACTATGATGTGTTGATGACCCAGCGTTTGAATATTTTAAAACAGCATGGTTTGGGCCTAAATGATATCCAAGCCGTGATTGCGGATATGGGACCATTTGAAGGCGCTAAAGAATTTGTAGAATGGGTAAGTACTCATTTTCAGCTGATTATTCTGTCTGATACTTTCTATGAATTTGCTCATCCTTTAATGAAACAATTAGGCTGGCCAACGATTTTCTGTCATAAGCTGGAAACTGATGAAGAGGGCATGATCACTGCTTATAAACTTCGCCAGCCAGACCAGAAGCGTCAGGCAGTAAAAGCATTACATGATCTGAATTTCCGTGTGATTGCGGCCGGTGATTCATATAACGATACCACAATGCTGGGTGAAGCAGATCATGGCTTCCTGTTCGACGCACCAGAGAATGTGATTGCAGAATTCCCGCAATTCCCGCCAATTCATGGTTATGACGCATTGAAAGAAGCAATTCGTAATGCATCGGTACGTGATATTCCAGCTTAATATTTAAGTGTATGTAATAAAAGAAAGGGCGCTTATAGCCACTGCTGTCCCATAGTTTGCTTTAAATAAAAAAACCTGAGTCCTAACAGTTAAAATATGAGTGCAAACAAACACTTTAACGACCAGGATTCAGGTTTTGTCACATCAGAATACCGTATTTCATGA
>NZ_JBHDVN010000071.1:0-11943 GCF_046635365.1 Acinetobacter sp. NIOH-H-8 | reverse complement strand
GTTAAAATGCTGTGCTGCTTTTCGCACAGACATTTTATCTCTAGTCATAATTTCTATGACTTTGTCTTTAAAATCTTTTGAATATCCCATGTTTCTATTGTTCTATATTTTTAAGTATTTGGCTATATGGATACGATTCGTGAACAGATCCAGGAAACATCTAAACGTATTAAACGTCTAGGTGAATCTTCACAAGAAATTGGTAACATCGTAGCCCTGATTAACGATATTGCCGACCAAACCAACATCCTGGCATTGAACGCAGCGATTCAGGCGTCGATGGCGGGTGAAGCTGGTCGTGGTTTCGCCGTGGTAGCGGATGAGGTCCAGCGTCTTGCGGAACGTTCTGCATCTGCAACTAAACAGATTGAAGGCTTGGTAAAAACCATTCAAACGGATACCAACGAAGCCGTAATTTCAATGGAACAAACCACAGCCGAAGTTGTACGTGGTGCGAACCTGTCTAAAGACGCTGGTGTGGCACTGGATGAGATTCAAACGGTATCGAATAACCTGGCAAAACTGATTGCGAACATTTCCGATGCTGCGAAACTTCAGTCTGCATCTGCGGGTCATATTGCGACCACGATGAATGTCGTACAGGAAATTACTTCACAAACTACGAGTGCAACCTTCGATACAGCACGTTCGGTATCTGAATTGGCGAACATGGCCGATGCATTACGTGAATCTGTATCTGACTTTAAACTACCAGAATAAAGTCAGAAAGTATGAGGGGAGTGTGCCTTAACCTAGGTTGAGGCACATTCAGAAATACAGATAAAGCCTCGACAAGATGGACTTGACTACATAAGGTTAGGTCTCGCGTGACGGTCACAATTAAGTTTGAGCGCCCTTCTTGGCGGCACAACGTAAGAAGCATTAGCTATGAAAGAAATATTAAAAAATTTAGTTGAAACGACAACGCTTCCTGAAGACAGTTATCTTGATCAAGATGCAGAAATTCTTGAAATTTTTGTCGAGGAAATCGAAGAGATTTTCGTTGAGTTAAATGCTTTATTTCCAGAATGGTTGAGTGATCCGGCTCATCAGGAAAACCTGAAAACCATTCGCCGCCATTTTCATACCCTGAAAGGTTCAGGCCGTATGGTGGGGGCTAAATCTGCGGGTGAAATTGCTTGGGCAGTGGAAGATACCTTAAACCGGGTACTTTCAGGTTCAATCCAGTTAACGTCTGCGATTCAACAATATGCCAAAGCTGTACTGAATATTTACCAGTTTACTTTATATCCAAAATTCAAACAGGTGCAGGAACTCGATGTTGACCTGCGTCCAGTCGTGCTTTTAGGTCAGCAATTACAACAACAAATGACACCTGAACCGGCTTTAGAAGAACTCTTGCAACTGGCAGACAGTCTGACTGCCGAAGGCCAGATCACAGGTCTTGAGCTAGGTGATTCGGCTGAAGATCAAGATATAATTGCAGCAATAGAAATAAGCACAACAGAATTTGAGCTTGAAAAAGCCGAAACTGAAGATGCTGTACGCAGTGATGTAGAAGAAACCGTAGCAATCTTTATCGAGGAAGCCGAAGAGCATCTCGAAACAATTGCCAAGTTCTTGCGCAGCGAAAATGAAAAAGTGCAGGATTATAATGCATTGATTCGTGCTATTCATACTTTGCGCGGCAGTTCGTCCATGGCACAGATCGAAGAAATCTTCGAGGCCAGCTCTAAAGTAGAACATCTGTTTAAAACACTGCTTCAGGATGAAATTGCCTCCACTTCAAAAGAAACTGCTGTATTAATTCAGTATGCTGAATTTGTCAGCGACTATCTGCATTTATTACGTCAGGGTGATAGCAGCAAACTGGCAGCAGTGTATGCGACTTTTGAGCGTGTCTGGAATGATTATGGCTTCGCAGCCACTGAAACGGAAACAGTTGAAACCCAAGGTCTGGTGACCAAGCTGGTTGAACTGGAGATTGACCTGTTACTGGATGCCGAGTTTGAATTCGATAAACGCGCTAAAGTCGATTATCCAGAATATATTCAGGCTTTAAGCGAGCAGGCTGCCGAGCTGCTTGCACATACAGATAACCGTGCCGCACTGGGTATTCATGAGTTTACGACAGATTTAAAATCTGCCTATGATGCCTTACTAGAAAAACCGGTACTGCTGAACAGCGATTATGCCTATGAGCTGTTTGCCCAGGCACATCAGGAATTTATTCATTTATTCGATACATTAGCAGCAGGCCAGCGTGTCATTTTAAATGATGATACGCAAAAAACCTTAAGCGAACTGGCTGCATTCGTACAGCAGGATCTGGAAATCTTTGCCGAAGACAATGTCCCTGCTGAACAAGTATCAGAAGAAATTTCTATTCCTGAAGCTGCAACCACAGCCAGCATTGACTTTGCTGCTTTAAGCCAGCGTATTGCCTCTGACCGCCAGTACATCGACAGCGCAGAAACTCAGCGTGATTTCGATGAGGATCTACTGAATATCTTCCTGGAAGAAGCGGATGAATTACTGGTAGGTATTGATGAAGATCTGAATACCTGGAGTAAAAAGCAGGATGATACGACTTCACTGAATAACCTGATGCGTCACTTGCACACCTTAAAAGGTGGTGCAAACATGATTACCGCTTCTCATATCGGTTCGATTTCGCACGAACTAGAAAGTATTTATGAGCGAATCATCCGTCAGCAGATCGCTGTTACTCCAGCGCTGATTCAAATCATTCGTCTGGTGCAAGATAACGTTTCTGACCGTATCCAGTCGATCCGTGATGAAGGTATCGATTATCCGGCTGTTGAAGCAATTTCGATTCTGCAAAATATTCAGGCATTGGTGGCTGGTCAAGCTGTTGCAGCTCCGGTAGAAACATCGATTCCTGTTGTCGAGTTTGAATATGCAGAAGCTAGTGCTGATTCCGAACAAACAGCGGATGAAGCATCGGAAGAGATTGCATTAGAAGATACAAGTTCAGATCTAGAACCAGCTCTAAACTTAGAAGATGAACAAGTTGAGCTGACTGAAACAGAAACTTTGACTGAGCCAGTTGAAATTGTAGCAGAAGAGCGCTCTGAAGAAGATGAACTGAAGTCAATTGTTGAAGAAACATTCCTGGAAGAATCAGAAGAGATTCTCGACAATACAGAAAAACTGCTGAACCAATGGTTTGATCAGCGTAGTGACCGTAGCTTATTGCTTCAATTACAACGTGCTGCCCACAGTATCAAGGGTGGTGCGCGCATGGTTGAAAACAAACAGGTGGCCAGCATTGCGTATGAACTGGAAACCACATTCGAACAATTTGCGGTATATCACTTTAACTCGAATGCTTATGATGGCTTGCTGCAAAAAACACTGGCCTGGTTAAGACAAGCGATCTTCCAGCGTGACTATATCAATTTTGAACAGATCCAAAGCAGTCTGAAAAAGATTGCTTATGTGGATGTTACTGCGCAGCTGCCGGAACGTCTGGCTAAAACAGAAACGCTGGTCACTGAAAATAGCTTCGAGTTTGTCGAAGGTGATGGTACTGAGCCACCACGTATGATGGGTGAGTGGGTCGATACCGGTAATACCGATACCAGCCACGAGATGATCCGTATCTCTGCTGATCTGGTTGAGAAGATGATTGACCTGTCAGGTGAGAATGCGATTAACCGTTCGCGTATCGAGATGGACTTAGGCCAACTTGGCAATACCCTGAACGAGATGGAACTGGCAATCAAGCGTCTGGCGGATCAGTTGCGCCGAATGGAAGGCGAGCTGGAATCTCAAATTATTGCCAAACACGGTTCAGACAACTCGCGTTATGCAGACTTTGACCCGCTGGAAATGGACCAATATTCGTCACTGAACCAGTTGTCCAAGTCGCTTGCGGAATCTGCTTCGGACTTGGTTGACTTCAAGAGCACTCTATCTGACAAGATTCGTGAAACTGAAGGTTTGTTATTACAACAATCACGGATTCAGGCCGAGATTCAGGAAAGCCTGATGCGTACCCGTCTGGTACCGTTTGATCGGATGTTGCCACGTTTACAACGTATCGTACGTCAGACGTCTACGACCTTGAACCGTCCGGCCGAACTGATTGTTCAGAATAGTGAAGGTGAATTAGACCGTAATATTCTGGAGCGTCTGGTAACGCCATTCGAACATATGCTGCGTAATGCGATTGACCATGGTCTGGAAGATACAGCAGACCGTATTGCCTTGAACAAACCAGAAGTCGGTTCAATCCTGTTGAATATCAGCCGTCAGGGTACAGATGTCATCGTCTCATTTAGTGATGATGGTAAAGGTATTGATGCTGAGAAGATTCGTGAGAAAGCACTTAGTCAAGGCCTGATCAAAGAAGATCAGACACTGGATTCGGAAGAGCTATTGCAATTCATTTTTCACCCGGGCTTTAGTACCGCTAAATCTGTAACCCAGATTTCTGGTCGTGGTGTGGGTCTGGATGTAGTACAAAGCGAGATCAAGTCGCTGGGCGGTCACGTATCTGTCAGCTCTGAAGTCGGCAAAGGTACAACCTTCACCATTCGCGTACCGACGACTGTAGCGGTCAGCGATGCCTTGATGGTAAAAGTGGGCGATCAGCAATACGCCGTTTCTCTGGCGCAAATCGACCGTATTGTACGTATTGCACCATCTACTCTGGAAACTTACTTCAACAGTAAAGACGATTTCTTCAAGATTGATGGCGTTAATTACAAATTGCGTTACCTGTCTGAGTTCGTATCGAATCAGCCAATTCCACGTCTGAATAATGTGGCGCATTCACTGCCAGTATTACTGATTAAAGGCAACAGTGGTCAAACCATTGCCTTGTTAGTCGATCAACTTGTCGGTTCACGTGCACAGATCGTGGTGAAACCAATTGGCCACCAGTTCGCCAATATTGGTGTAGTGACCGGTGCGACGATTCTTGGTGATGGTCAGGTCTGTCTGATTCTAGATGGTCAGAATATTGCCCGTCAGATCCATGGTACGCAGCGTGTCAAACACATGCAGGATCAACGTGATGGTTCACGTTCTGGCAATGCTCGCCGTCTGGTAATGATCGTGGATGACTCGGTGACTGTTCGTAAGGTGACCTCGCGTCTGCTTGAGCGTCAGGGCTATGATATAGTCACCGCCAAAGATGGTGTGGATGCGATTGAGCAGCTTGAAAATGTCCGTCCGGATCTGATGTTGCTGGATATTGAAATGCCACGTATGGATGGTTTCGAGGTCACGAACCTGGTCCGTCACCACGATATTCACCGCGATCTGCCAATCATCATGATTACTTCACGTACTGGTGAAAAACACCGTGAACGTGCTTTCAGTCTGGGCGTAACCCACTACATGGGTAAACCGTTCCAGGAAGCTGAATTACTGGCGAATATTCAACAGTTAATTGCTGAAAAACAGGGGTCATAAATGAGTCAGAATACGACTAATGCCAAAATGGCTGATCAGATTAGCCAGCAGGAACTTCAGCATTTAATTACGGTATCTACCGGATTTATTGATGCTTATATCATTGACTGTTACGGCAAAGATCCAATGCTGTTACCACAAAATATTGTCCTGTCTGCGCTGGATAGTGATACCCAGGTTAAAGTGGTTGAATGGCATGATGCGCAATTACCGGTTTATGCAGTTAATGATCCAACACGTAAAAGTGGTGTGGCGCTGGTGATTGAAGGAGATGAGGTGCATCAGCGTTTTGCCCTGATGTGCAATGAAATGCCGAAAACCATTCGTCTGCGTATTTCTGAAGTGGTTGATGCCGATCAGCAAGTGACTGACCCAGCAGTATTCCAGTATGTGCGTATGGGGGATCAGTTATTTCACATCCCGCAAATGGGCCATATCCAGTCTTCAATCGGTCTATAATTCTTTTGAATGTATAAAAAAAGGAACTCATAAGAGTTCCTTTTTTTACATCTGGTGATTAATTGGCTAACAGGTTCACCAGAATCTGCTCATAAATTTCAGCCAGTGGTTCAAGATCTGCAATATCGACATGCTCATTAATCTGATGGATCGTGGCATTCAGTACACCGAGTTCCAGCACCTGTGCACCGGTAGGCGCAATAAAGCGACCATCTGAGGTGCCGCCTGAAGTTGATAATTCAGTTTCAGTACCAGTCACCGTTAAAATGGCATCTTTAGCGGCATTCACCAGCTCACCTACTGGTGTCAGGAATGGCAGTCCAGATAAAGTCCATGAAATCTCATAATCCACACCATGACGGTCCAGAATTTCCAGCATACGTGCTTTTAGTTCTTCAGCAGTCACTTCAGTTGAATAACGCCAGTTGCACAGCAGATTCATGGTGCCCGGAACAACGTTGGTTGCACCAGTACCGGCATTGATATTTGAAATCTGGAAAGACGTCGCAGGGAAGTATTCATTGCCATTATCCCAGACTGTTTCGCACAGTTCGGCAATGGCTTTAGACGCTGTATGGATTGGATTCACTGCTAAGTGGGGATAAGCCACATGACCTTGTTTGCCTTTGACAGTCAGGTTGGCATTCAACGAACCGCGACGACCATTTTTGACAATATCCCCCAGTTTGTTGGTACTTGATGGTTCACCTACCAGACACCAAGTAATTTTCTCATTACGGGCTTCCAGAGTTTCAATCACTTTTACTGTACCATTGATTGATGGACCTTCTTCATCTGAAGTGATCAGATAGGCAATTGAGCCTTTATGATTCGGATATTTTTCGACAAAACGTTCAGTGGCTACAACCATCGCAGCCAAAGCCGTTTTCATGTCGGCGCTACCACGGCCATAAAGCTTGCCATCACGAATTTCTGGCGCAAATGGGTCAGAGTTCCAAGCATCCAGGTTGCCGGTCGGTACAACATCGGTATGGCCAGCAAAACAGAAAACCGGGCCTTCAGTACCTTTACGCGCCCAAATATTATCAACATCTTCAAAACGCATTGATTCAATATCGAAACCCACCTTTTTCAAACGTTCTGCCATGATGTTCTGGCAGTCATGATCAATAGGGGTCACAGAAGGCTGACGTAATAATTGCAGGCTTAAATCAAGAGTCGCGGAAGATGTCATATAGTGAATTCATAAGTCGATAAATTTGTCGACTCTATGATAGGCGAATATGGCCTGTAATGTGAATGTTCCACATAAAAAAACCCTATCTGAGATAGGGTTTGTGGAGAAGCTAGAAAGAGTTTAGTTTTGACGGATTTCTTCAGAAGTTTTTTCTGCAGTGCCTGTTACAGCTTCGCCTGCTTTAGAAACGTCTTTACCCACACCTTTGACAGTGTTACAGCCAGTTAAAACAAAAGCCATTACCAATGAAGCAGCAAGAATTTTTTTCATCATCATCTCCGTATTATCGATAATAAAATTATTATGATGTGGAACTAAGATTAGAAAATATACGACATAAAAAATATGTGGTTTTCATAGTGCTTCGGTTAATAAATGTAATGTTTTAAAAGGGTTTATGCGCAGGAAAGGGTAGTAGAAGCGGGCTGCGATACATATAAAAATCCTCTTGATCAGCTTTTTTATAAAGTCCATTTGTCCACCAATAGGGACTTGAACTACTGATCTGAGCATTAGGATAAATCCACTCATGACGCTGCAAACGATAGAAATTAGCCGCTGGGTCGGGAATCTGCTGGCCCCATAAGCCTATGCGACGTTGGGTATTGACCCAGTCAGGTAATGTCTGATCTGCACGATGCACTGGAAGATAAAGCTGGCCTTTTAACATGCAGAAACGCTGCTCAATCTGCTGATCCAGAGCCTCATCAAACTGAAACTGTTTCTGGGTAAAATGCTTCATTTTACGGATTAAAGTATCGGTACGGTTTAGGCCATACCAGTTTGGCAGGCTAAAATCGGCTTCTGCGAGGTAGTATTTCAGCGCCACTTCCCAGTGTTCAGTCTGGCCTGTCTTTGTATTGAGTAACAGAAAATCCAGTTCACCTAGCGTTTTAGCACCGTCAATTTTCTGAATGCTATGGCCTAAAAGTTTATAAGGGTGATAAGCATCATCTAGCAGCCAGAACCAGACCAGCATTTCAAAACGTAGACCCAACCGGGTGCTTTTAAGCTGCTGCACGAATTGCTCCAGCTCTTCTGGATGCTGGTCTAAATATTTCAGACGTGGATGATAATTTTGCAGGTGATGTTGCCAAGTCTCAGAATCATGTAATTCGAAAGCATGGACGACTTCAAGTTCGGCTGGAATTTGAGACAGAAGGTTGGGGCTGCCAACAGCAAAGGCCAGTTGCCGCACCAAAGGATGCTGATAATATTGCCATGCTTCTACAAGATGATGATTTAGACTGGAAAAGGGCATAGCACATCCTGTGAAAAGTGCACAAATACAACGGACAGATTTTAAAAACACTTTATACTACCCCTAATTTTGTGGGTAGGACCGATTTATGAAAATATTGTTTTGGCGAAGCCTGGTGGTACTGTTTGTCGTACTGGGCTTTATCGGTGCAATCTTGCCCGGCATGCCAACTACAGTATTTTTAATTCTGGCAGCTTGGGCGGCATCCAAAGGCTGGCCACAGATGGATGCATGGCTGCTAAATCATCCAAAATATGGTCCCACTTTAAGAGCCTGGCGTGCCAACGGCACTGTGCCGCGCAAGGCCAAATGGCTGGCCAGTATCATGATGTTCATCAGTGGTATTATCATGTTGTTTACGACAGCACCGTTGGCAGTCAAAATCTTTACGGATGTGACCATGCTGATTGTGGCGATCTGGTTATGGCGTCGGCCTGAACCGGTTCAAGACATAATCCATCCAGAACACATGGCCACAAAGAAAGTAGAACTAGAAATCATCAAGACAGAGAAAGAGAAGTCATGAGCCATTTGCAGCTGGATCAGGCAGAAATCCTGATTGATCTCGCCCAACAAAAACTATATTTGCCAAAATATGATAAGCGGTACCTGATTTCTACGGGTAAGAATGGTATTGGTGAAGCAGAAAATAGTGGCAAGACACCTCGTGGCTGGCATAGAGTCGCTGAAAAGTTTGGCCAGCAAGCACCATTAAACAGTGTGTTTATTGCCCGTCAAGCAACTGGTGAAATTTATAATGCAGAACTGGCACAGCAGTTCCCGCAGCGAGACTGGATTCTTAGCCGGATCTTATGGCTAAGTGGGCTTGAAGAAGGCTTTAACCAGGGCGAAGGTTGTGATACTTACCAACGTTATATCTATATTCATGGTACGCCTGATTCTGAGCCGATGGGTATTCCAATGTCCCATGGTTGTATCCGCATGCGGAATACGGATGTGGCCGAGCTGTTTGAACTGGTGAGCGAAGATGCGCTGGTCTATATTTCAGAATAGCCTCTGAATCTGACTGTTTAAATGACCTAAGAAGATTTATGGTTGATTTAAAATTAATTGAAATATCTTCTATTTAAATAAGGGAAAGTAGATGAGGTCATCGATCATCTATGTACTCTACTTTTATAGACAAATAGACTTAGAAACATGATTTATAGCCCGCCAATAAAAGTCATCGATTTGTTTTTAGAGGGCTGCAAGCTCTTAAAATAAAGATTACAGGATCACAACGTTGCGATGAGTTAGGCTTTGTATAATCTTTCAGCAATACTGAAGTCTGTTACATGTTCTGATCTCAATTTTCCTAAGTAAAACCGTAAAAATCCAGCTTTTAGTTTTAGAGAGTATTCTTAAAAAATCGGTAGAGACTTAAAAAATAAACAAAAAGTGTTGTTTTTTTTAACAATCAACCTATTTTTTAATCACTCACACCGAAAAAGCAGAAAACAGTCAGAAAAGCGTTTGACAGTCTGTGAAGATTCTCTATAATGCACCTCATCAAGCGATGAAGTCGATTTGAAAGGGCGCTTAGCTCAGTTGGTAGAGCGTCTGCCTTACAAGCAGAATGTCGGCGGTTCGATCCCGTCAGCGCCCACCAAGCTTCTTTCAAAGTTGAGACACTTATAATGCAGCGGTAGTTCAGTTGGTTAGAATACCGGCCTGTCACGCCGGGGGTCGCGGGTTCGAGTCCCGTCCGCTGCGCCACTTTAAGTTCTTGATGAATCGTTTGCCACAATAGCGACATTGTGTAAGTGCAGCGGTAGTTCAGTTGGTTAGAATACCGGCCTGTCACGCCGGGGGTCGCGGGTTCGAGTCCCGTCCGCTGCGCCATTTACATGATAGACCTTTTGAGGGCGCTTAGCTCAGTTGGTAGAGCGTCTGCCTTACAAGCAGAATGTCGGCGGTTCGATCCCGTCAGCGCCCACCAGATTTTTTGTGATGCAGCGGTAGTTCAGTTGGTTAGAATACCGGCCTGTCACGCCGGGGGTCGCGGGTTCGAGTCCCGTCCGCTGCGCCATCCTAAGAATCAAACAGTTTGACCCTTTAAGGGCGCTTAGCTCAGTTGGTAGAGCGTCTGCCTTACAAGCAGAATGTCGGCGGTTCGATCCCGTCAGCGCCCACCATATCTTCTAAAGATATACGCGATGCAGCGGTAGTTCAGTTGGTTAGAATACCGGCCTGTCACGCCGGGGGTCGCGGGTTCGAGTCCCGTCCGCTGCGCCATTTTTCATTCCCTGATGTGGAAAATGCGAATCAAAATTCAAGACTACGCGCTTCGCTTGTCTTGCATCATAAAAAATAACGATGTTATTTTTTACTCTTCAGGGCGCTTAGCTCAGTTGGTAGAGCGTCTGCCTTACAAGCAGAATGTCGGCGGTTCGATCCCGTCAGCGCCCACCATATCTTTCTTGCCTAAATCCTGAATATTTCATAGAATTCGAAGTCTATAATAATTTGAAGATTTCAGACTATGAGAAATCCATATCAGCGCAAGGCAGCGATCAAATCGCAAAATACCGCCTACGATCCGCTACAAGTTTATAAAAATTTTATTGAAGCTATTGTTACCCAAGGTGGCATTTTTGCACTTTACCAAGAGGGTTGGGCTTTGTGTGCCACGCCGACAGGACAGCGTGCTTTCGCGACCTGGCAAAGCAAAGGTCTGGCCAGACTACTCATTAAAGATAACTGGGCCAATTACCAGATTCAGGAAATTACCCTCAAAGATTTTGTTGAAAAGGTCATTCCTTTCTTACGTCAGGAAAGTACTATCGTGTCACTGGATTTAACACCAGAAGGACAGAATATTCTGGTTGCGCCTGAAAAACTTTTGCTGGATCTTAAAAATTACCTGTATCAGGTCTATGTACAGAAACCTGAACTATTCAAAAATCCAGCGATCCCTTCGCCAAGGCATATCCGTTTAAATTAACTTAGTGTTTAAGTCACTTATTTAAATAGTGAATATTCATTGAGCAGCCAACCACTCAAAAAGGCAAAATATTCTCTTAACCAGGAGTTATAGCGCAGATAAAGAGGAGTGTTGGCACTCAAACTAATCACTCGCTGATAACCTTGATGTCTGGCAATGGCACGAGCACGGGGGCTATGAAAATCACTGGTTGCAATCGCAATCGGATCATTTTGACTTATATTGTATTGTTCCAATACCACTTGAGAATACATCATGTTTTGAGCAGTACTTCTGCTTCGATCTTCAAGTTGAATGGGGTTGATGAGTTCTGGATAGGTGGTGTTGATATAGTGCTGCATGACTTCAGCTTCACTTTGCCTTTCCCGATAATTACGTCCACCTGTCATAATTATTAAAGCATCTGGGTAGTGTGCTGCATATTTTGCTACAGTATCCAGACGGCTTTTTAAGCTGGGTGACGGCTGTCCATTTGAAATCCCGCTACCTAAAACCAGAATAGCGGTAGGAGGCTGTGTAGAAATATTTGAATGAATGGACATCTGGATATAGTCAAACTACTTTATTATTCATACAGGATTCGAAAAAAACTTGAAATAACTCATCGACTGAGTCGATCAACCATTCTTTACGCTTACGTTTAACCCATGCCCACATCTGTTCTATAGGATT
>NZ_JBHDVN010000070.1:0-12185 GCF_046635365.1 Acinetobacter sp. NIOH-H-8 | reverse complement strand
AAAGAGTACTTTGATTATCATCTTAAAGAAACTGAATGGCGTTGGATGAGGGAACCTAATGAGTTAGCAACTGAGCTGTGGAACCTCATTAGGTAAAATTAAGTGTAAATCTGCTAGTCTAGAGCCATTGAAATAAATTCTCTGGATAAAACCATGATATATCCATTTTTATTAATTTCTTAACTTTATGTTCTTCTTTTAGTTTATTTATATGATGGAGACAAAAACTGGCATAAAAATAGCTTAATTTAATTGTCATCATCGCTATGTTATGGTGGAATCAAAACAGGATAAAAGGAGAATAAAAACCTAAAGATAGAAAACGTTATTGCTTGAGTCTTCCTTATTTGAGTTAGAAAAAAGTGGAAACACTGCTATTCGGAGAGTGGACATGAATAACAGCGCAAACTACATGAAACAGATAAAAAATGCCAAACGCGGTGGTTATACCCCGACCATTGCCAAAGACGTCAACAAACATAAGATTCAAAAAGCCCTAAAACTAATTGAACAGTGGAGAAGTCTCGCTCAAGAACTCAAACCTCAAATGCAGTTTGATATGGCCTTTACTTTAGAGGAATGCGCACAAGACCTGGATCGGATACTCAAAAGCAGATAATTCCCTTTTAACTCACTCATAATAGATTTTAAATATCAACCCCTTATCCTTGCCCATATCACTGATATGGGCAATTTCATGATTTAAATGTAGATGCCTGAGTGAAGATGCTTCAATGATCAGCAATAAAAAATTGGTTATAAGATTGAACGGTTATTTTTTGGCTTGCGCCCTTAGGAAAAATCTGTAAAATGCACTCCACAACGCCGGCATAGCTCAGTTGGTAGAGCAACTGACTTGTAATCAGTAGGTCCACAGTTCGAATCCGTGTGCCGGCACCATTTTCTTAGCCTCGCTTTTTAGTGAGGCTTTGATGTTTCTGGGCTTGGTATTTTTATATAGCTGTTTTTTGCCTTGAATACTCAGATCGCCTGTGCCGTCACCTGCACATATCTTACAATCCCATCCTGATATAACTTCTGACAAAGCTTTGCCGTCATCTGGATTTTAAACTGATCCAGTCTTTTGCCTTTTTGTTTCAATTTCTTTGAATTTAAATGCTGATTTACATAATTAGCAAAACCTGAAAATACCGCTTCGGACAGATCTTCAATCTGAATATTCTTGAATTCAGAATTTTCCAGACAATGATAAAGCTCATTTTTCGACATCAGGTTTTTTAAATCGACATCGGCGGATTTCAGCAAAAACTGATATTTACGCTTTTGCAGCGCATTCAAGCTGTTCCATTTTTCAGACAAGATCAGATGATGAAAGCCAATCCGTGCATTGGCGTTCAATACACTGCATACCTGTTCGAGAAGTTCGGGAACGGGACTATGATAGGCAGCATCCAGACATAGCACCACATCAAAGCGCTGGGAAAAATGCATGTCTTTTAAACGCAGGAAAGAAGTCGGATAGATGGCATTGAGATCAGGTAAATGCTGTTGAATATTCGCCACACAAGCTGGCTGAAGTTCCACACCGGCCAGATATTGCACCTGATAGTGTTGTTGCCAGTGCAGCAGGCTAGCACCCTGGCCACAGCCCAGATCCAGCAATTTATCTTTTGAATTTAAGCCGACCGTTTCTGCTAATCGGTCGGCCAAAGTTCGACAGGCAGCTACATAATCCTGCTGCCCTGCCCGCCAATAACCCAGATTGCTCCAAGGCAACTGCGACTGGTCTCCCAGCAACGATGCATCAATTGCATATTTGTGTTGAGGAAGACGCTGACGAAGTGCCTGAAACCATTGCATCAATCAATAACCGAGTTGGGGTGCTACCTCGATCTTAGGTTTAAGCCCTTCAAATGGCAACGGTGCCCCCATAATTGCGGCAATTTTCATAGCAGATGTCACTGCAGATTCCAGGATTGGCAAACCATCCGATGACCATGAACCGCAATAGAACACTTTACGGTTCATTTCCAGATGGCGATGCTGTAATTCTTTATTGAGAGCGATGGTATTGGCATCTACTACCGCACGGGTCAAGGTCACTGATGAAATCACTTTTTTCGGATCAATCTCAGTCACAGGGCGCCAGGTCTGGAATACCGGTGATTTACCCACCAGACTCGGTTCAACCGCATTCAGCCAAACCGTAAATTGCTGACGGGTAAACTTGCGATCCATCATATAGCTGAGTACAGCCCAATCCTTACGCTTTGGTGGCATCACGCTGCTATCGCGGTGAATGACCAATTCACCCTGTTCAAATTTGAATTTCTTTAACAGCTCGATATCACGGCCAAACTGTTCATGATCCAGGAATTCATCAATATGATTGGTTGGTGTCGCAACCACCACGCGATCGAAGGTTTTCGACAGACCCGCTGCATTTTCTACCATTACTTTGTCGCCCTGCTCTTTCACTGAGACAATTGGTGCACCACTTTCAATGTGAATGCCTTCAATCAGTTTGTCTACCAAAGCCGGAGTACCGCCCTGCATACGTAACAAGGCATCACCATCCGTTAGCTGACGCAGGAAAATCAATAGCGGTTTGGCTGGCCATTCACCAATAGTTTTCGGGTTACAGGTACAGATGGTATACAGCACCGGCATCACCGCACCATGCCAGAACACTTCTTCAATCTCATTTCGATTGATAAATTCTGCTAGGCTGATGTCCTGATTTTTAGATTTAAAGAATTTTGCCAAGGCTGTTTTAAGCTGCAGCAAACCTTTGACCAGACGCCAGCCATATTGCTGGATGCCTTTACGGTTATTGATAATCGGAATATTACCAATCTTGCTACGTGACGTGGTTAGCCAGGTTTCTACCCGATCTTCAAACAGCCAGCTACAGGCCATATAGGTACGTACCGGGTAAGTTTTAATGCCCAGATGAGTCGCCAGACTTAAGGTATTTTTCCACAGATAAGGATTCATCACACGTAAAGGTGCGTCAATGAGGCCTCCTTCAAATTCGAGACTATGACTGTCCATGCCGCGACCTTGAAGCGCTTCAAAAATAGTAATGCGATGCCCTGCGTCCTGAAGAATTCTGGCAGTAGCCAGTCCAGCCATGCCACTACCAATTACTGCGATATCCAATCTGATCATCCGTCATTGAAAAACTAAAAGAAATTATGAACCATGCTTTCGGCAAATAGGTTATTAAAATCTTCCAGAATACTTTTTTTTCGTAAGTCTGAGTTAACGTAACTTTACAAATAAATTACATTTTTTGAATAGCAAAAAACGTCTTTATATAGAGTAACTTAAACCGCCATTATATTTAAATATTTAAAAATAAATCTTTAAAAAACAAATGATTTAATTAACCGATTTTTTAATCATCGGTTTACAAAGACCGCAAAACACTCTATAATATGCAGCACAAGAAAGAGATAAATTCATAGAGATAAACAAAATGAATTTATCCAAGAAACTCGTAAAAACGACAAGAAATTCCAGCGCATTAGAAAAAAAAGCCTCTGCTTGTGCAGAGGCTTCTTTGTTTTAAGACTGACTGTATTATTCGGCCTGTACCGCGATTTCACCAAATTTACCCTGATTAAAATCTTGAAATGCCTGAATAATTTCTTCCTTGGTATTCATTACAAATGGGCCATAGCCTTGAATAGGTTCATTCAGCGGCTCACCGGTCAAAAGCAAAAATTTAGCGTTCTGATCGGCCTGTAGCTGAATTTCAGGATCATCATCGCGCGCAAACATGACAATAGAGCTATCCAGTACTTTTTGACTGCCATTTACCATCAGCTCACCCGCCAGTACAACCAGCAAAGCATTATGTCCGAGAGGTACATGCAACGTAGTTTCATACTCCGCTTTTAGCTCGCCGTCCCAGACATTTACCGGACTAAAGGTATACGCAGGGCCATGATGACCTTCGAATTCTCCGGCAATCACCCGAATATGTCCTGCACCTTCATCCATTTCAATCCGTGGAATCTCAGCTGCAGTAATGGCCTGATAACGTGGCGCGGTCATTTTGTCTTTGGCTGGCAAGTTGACCCAGAGTTGAACCATTTCAAACAGGCCACCCTTTTGAGCAAAATCTGGAGAATGAAATTCTTCATGCACCACCCCGGCACCTGCTGTCATCCACTGTACATCGCCGGTCTGAATCGTACCGCCACCGCCACTGGAGTCCTGGTGGGTCACTGCACCCTGATAAGCCAAGGTTACAGTTTCAAAACCACGATGCGGATGTGAACCTACACCATGCTGCTCAGTGGTTGGCGCAAAGTGATACGGCGCTGCATAATCCAGCAATAAAAATGGACTAATGGCCTGCCCCAGACGGTCATAAGAAAACAGGTTTTTCACCGGGAAGCCGTCACCGACCCAGTGCATGTTTTGATTACGATACACACCAATAATTTTTTTCATCTTTTACTCCTATACACAATAGGATGAACATGCAGCCATTTTAAGCTTTATCAGCAGTCATCAATACCGTACTTATAGAATGCAGTATTTCAAATATAAGATGATTCGACTCTTAGATTTCTGTGTAGCTACTTATAACTTTAGCTTTGCTATAAGACGTTAATTTAAGTAGTCATGAGCAGTAGACAATAAAAAACCCAGCGCTGAGGGCTGGGTTTTTTTAAACTCGATAAAGTATTATTGAATTAGATTTTACCGACCAGGTCAATTGAAGGAGCAAGAGTCGCTTCACCTTCTTTCCATTTTGCAGGACATACTTCACCTGGGTGAGCGTGTACATATTGAGCCGCTTTTACTTTACGAAGCAGTTCTTGCGCGTCACGACCGATACCACCCGCATTGATTTCAACGATCTGGATTTTACCGTCTGGATCGATCACGAAAGTACCACGGTCCGCCAGACCATCAGCTTCAATCAGCACTTCAAAATTTTTCGCCAATGTCCAGGTTGGATCGCCGATCATTGGATACTGGATTTTACCAATCACGTCAGAAGTATCGTGCCAAGCTTTGTGCGTGAAGTGTGTGTCTGTAGATACTGAGTAGATTTCTACACCCAGTTTCTGGAATTCAGCATACTGATCAGCAAGATCGCCTAATTCTGTTGGACAAACAAATGTGAAGTCAGCAGGATAGAAGAATACTACAGACCATTTGCCTTTCATGTCCTGTTCAGACACTTCAATAAATTGGCCATTGTGGTAAGCAGTTGCGTTGAATGGCTTAACTTCAGTATTGATTAAACTCATAAGTCTATTCCTATCTACTCGTGAAAGTGTGTGTTCATTTGATGTAGTTAAGAATACGCAAAAACCACCAATAGGTAAAACCGTAACTTTTCATAAAAACTATCGGTTTTTTAGATTTATAATTCCTTTTATTTTTATCTTTCTGATTTGTTTAATTGATTTTGGCGGCTTCACTTTCTTGAAAATGCTGTATAGATTGCCAAGCCGATTTTGCTAAGGCTGCTGCATAGTATTTAGGGGAGGTGTGGACTCGACCAGATAACCAGCTCCGGCAATAACTTTCAGTGGATCCAATGATTAGTGATATAAGCAATTCTAAGGGAACAGCTTGTAATTGACTGATATCTGCCTGCTGAGCCAGCCATTGTTTTAAGTCTTGATTGCGCTGCTGATTCGACTGCTGCAATTCCTCTTTGAAGTCACTATTTTGAACTGTATGATGCGCGGCATAAAGAAAGCGGGCAAAATCAGGATACGCTACGACCCAATCGATATAACTCTGAATCACCGCCTGTATGCCTTGTTCAATACCCTGAACTTGTGACAAAGCCTGCAAACGCTGCTCCGACTGATCTGTGAGCGCTGCAATATACAGTGCCGCAATGATCCCCTCCTTATTTTTAAAATGATGGTAGATCGCTCCTATGCTGGTATCGGCCTGATCACGAATCATTTCAATCGTAGTCGCAGCAATGCCTGTACACAGAAACTCTATCAATGCACATTCCAGAATCTGACGTTTTAATAAAGCTCGTCTTCCTTTAAAAATCTTTTCCAGCAATTCCATGTTTTGCATCTTTAATATTTAAATCCTCTCTATTTTTAAAAGCAGGCTGGCAGCCTGATGTCTGGTTTTTGTCAGATGCGCCAATACAGAATAATATTCTGTATGAGAATATTATTCTGATTAAAAATAATATACAGGAAGTTATAGATGAGCCAAGCCCTAAAAATCTGGAAAAGCCTAGAAAATAAGCCAGCCGGTAAATATCTTTTTTCTAAATTACTTTGTCTAAAAGCCCCCTATTTCGGCAGTATTTCTCCACTATTTGAAGATTTAAAGCCTGGTTATTGTGCAGTGAGCATCAAGAAACATCGTGCCGTGCTGAATCATTTAGGCACTGTACACGCGATTGCCATGTGCAATATGGCTGAACTGGCAGGCGGCACCATGACCGATGCAACCGTTCCGAAAACTCATCGCTGGATTCCCAAGGGTATGCAGGTCGAATATGTCAAAAAAGCTACTACTGACCTAGTTGCGATTGCGACACCCGCCGAGCCTAACTTTATATGGAAGGAAGGCAGCGATTATCTGGTCAATGTAGAAATTAAAGATACTGCAGAAGAAGTTGTGTTTCGGGCGGTGATCACGATGTGGGTCTCAGTGAAAAAATAGAAGAACCCAGATATGAAAAACCCGCCAAATGGCGGGTTTTGATGATGATTTGCCTTTCTAATGTCGGGATTAGAACGGAAGATCATCATCCAGATCGGCTGCAGGTGCTGCTACTGGAGCAGGTGCAGACTTCGGCGCATAACCACCCTGGTTATTTTGGTTATTGTTGCCATAACCACTGCCTTGATTATTGTTAAAACCGCCTTGCTGAGGCGCTGAGCCATAACCACCTTGTGGATTATTGCTATAACCGCCACCCTGGTTATTGTTATTAAAACGTGGCTGGTTAAACCCGTTATCGCCCTGCTCGCCTTGTGGACGACCAGAATCCAGCATTTGCATTTGCTCACCACGGATTTCCGTTGTGTAGCGTTCTTGACCGCTTTGATCTGTCCATTGACGGGTACGTAATGAACCTTCGATATAAACTTTAGAACCTTTGCGCAGATATTGCTGTGCAATTTCACCTAAACGGTTATGCAGCACAATACGGTGCCATTCGGTTTGCTCTTTACGTTCGCCCGTATTTTTATCAGTCCATGAATCGCTGGTTGCGATAGAGAATTGAGTGAGAGAACCACCATTTGGGAAAGTTTTGGTCTCAGGATCTCGACCTAAAGTACCAACTAAAATGACCTTATTAACACCACGCATCAGACGTACACTTCCTATTTATTTCTATATTTTACTTTATAAGAGTTATGTTTAAATGGCTACCTCTTTACCTAACAAGTGCGTTAATTGTTGTCGCGAAACATCATCAACCTGCTGTTTATCGACCTTGACAAAGGCGACTTGCTGTTCAGACATGACCACAACCTCTTCAATACCACGAATCGCCAAAAGTTGAGAAGTCCATTCATCTGTTTGTTTACTCTCTGGCAGACGAAGCACGAGCGATGAAAGATAGCGTGGTTGAGCCAACCCAAAACTCATGAGCAGCCAAATTATAGCAATAGCCGATAAAATACTCCAACCGAGCGAAGTGTTGTTGAGTAACAACAATTGTCCACCAATGATCCCGCCAAAGAATGCGCCCAGGAACTGACTGCTGGCATTCACGCCCATCGCAGTGGCTTTGGATTGAATCGGGGCTGCTTTGGATAGCCAGGAGGGCAGTAAGGCTTCCATGACATTAAAAGCAATAAAGAATAATCCCAATCCACCGATCAGCACATATTTAGACTCAAAACCAAAAATCATGATCAGCAGACCCAGGATAATACCGCCAATCGCTGTCAGGAAAATGCTGCGCATCTTGCGGTATTTTTCTGCCAGTACAATGCTCGGAAAAGCAAAGAATAGACTGACGACCAGCAGCGGCAGATAGACCCAGCCATGGCTCGATAATGGCAGTTCAGCAACTTCAATCAGTTGCGATGGCACATAAATAAACATCGCTGTAAGTAGCAAATGCAGGGTAAATACCGAGATATGCAGACGGTTCAGGTCCCCCATTTTCAGGACCTGTTTTAGCTGCTCTACATAACCTTGCTGAAAATTTTTATGATGACGAGTGACTTTAGGAACCATCAACAGCATCGCAATCGCGGCCAATCCCATCACTGTGGTCACCCAGAACAGACCAGAAATGCCGACCAGTCCTGTCACCCACGGCCCCATGGTAAAGGCTACCACAAAGGACAGGCCGATACTCATGCCCATCACCGCCATGGCTTTCATGCGGTTTTCTTCACGGGTCACATCGGCCAATAAAGCCATCACCACTGCTGAAACTGCCCCGCCACCAGCAATCGCACGACCGATGATCACGCCATAAATGGTGTCAGACATTGCAGCAATCGCGCCACCTAGAGCGAATAACAACAAGCCTAAAACCACCAGTGGCTTACGGCTATAGCGGTCTGCAATCAGGCTAAACGGAATCTGTAAAATAGCTTGTGTCAGGCCATAAATACCCACCGCCAGACCAATCAGTGCCGGCGTAGCATATTCATATGACTGCCCTGCTACAGAGAATACAGGGATGATCATAAACAACCCCAGCATGCGCAGTGCGAAAATACTGCTCAGGGCAAAGGTCGAGCGACGTTCTAAGGCATTCATCATAAAGTCTGGCGATCGAGTTAGTTAATCTTGATGCGTAGATTATAGGCCATTCCGCTCAAAGGAATGCATGAATTTTATTTGAAATAAAGATGAGGACTATCTGAAAATTGACATCCTCCCCCAGCTAAAGCAAGGGGATTCCTACTGCTAGACGCTCATGCCCGAGCGCAAGAATATTCAGTGCGGAATTTACATCCCGATCCCATGAGCTACCACACTCACCACACTGCCACTCTCTTATTCCTAAACCTGCTCTACCTTTCGGACTACTGGAGCGTGAGCCACAGCACGAACAAGTTTGGGTGGTATAGGCTTCATTGACTTCTTCATACCATACCCCTGCGTTCTCGCATTTATACTTGAGCATGGTTCTTAGTGTTGTCCAACTGGCATCTAACACAGACTTGGCTAGTTTGGTTTGCGCTAATGCTTTGGCATTCACATTGCCAACGAAGATTGCTGCATGTTCTTTTACTAGTTTATGGCTGAATTGATGCAGCATGTTTTGTCTTACATTTTTAATCTTGGCGTGAATTGCTTTCACTCGTTTTTTATTTTTTGCACGTTGAGCAATACCAAGTTTTTGTTCATATTTCCGATAGATTTGAGGGGCTTTAAGTTTTACACCATCTGAACAAGTGGCTAAATCTTTTAAACCTAAATCTATGCCAATTGAGGTTTTAGCGGTGGTTTTCTCTATTTTAGCATTGTCAACTACAAGACATACATACCAACGGCCTCGGCTATCTTCAACGAATGAGCCTGTTTTAACCCTGTATTGACTTAAACCGTAACTATCCCATAACTTGAATTGGTGTTTACCATATTGAACACAGCCATCAGCATATTTGATTGCAACCTTTTTAAACGGTATCCAACCTAGTGAACGTCTAGCTGATTTTTTATTACTGACACGCCATTTTAGTTTTGCTTTTTTGAACTGCTTGCGTCTTGTGACCAATTCTTCTGTCACTGCCTGAATAGTTTGACTGTGCAAGTTGCATTCTTTCGATGTGCCTTTCGTGTATTTTGCAATATCGTATGCTGAAAAGAATTGTTGTTTTTTTTGAAGATGTTTAAAACACAAATCATTGACATAATTCCAAACAAAATTTACTTCGGATGCTAACTGATTTAGCACCTTGCAATGTTTGTCTTTTATGCGTAATTTGAGTGTCTTCATCCAATTAGTTTAACAGTATTTTTCTTAATAGTGACTATAGTACAAGTATTTAAAACGACATTTCGTGTCGTTCATGTGGTTTACTCCAGTCGCTTATATCCTCGTGCTGAACCACGAGGTTTTACGCTCCAATGGATAAAAAAGCGTAGCCGGAGCTACGCTTCTGTTCAGCGATCACGGGGCTATTTGCCTGCTTTTAATAACTGACGCTTGGTATATTGGATCGAAGCAATGACTGCCCAGATAATGAAAGCCACACCGATCAGACCAGTCACCACTTCAGGGATATGTACACCGGTACTGCTTGCCAGCATGATAAATGCCAGAGCACCAATCGCATAGTGCGCGCCATGTTCCAGATAGATATAGGCATCCAGCGTGCCTTTATCGACCAGATAAATAGTCATGGAGCGTACGAACATCGCACCGATGGCCAGGCCTAACATGATGATTACCACGTCAGACGTAATCGCAAAGGCACCGATCACACCGTCAAAACTGAAAGAGGCGTCCAGCACTTCTAAGTACAGAAAGCCACCAAAACCGGCTTTCACCACGCCAGTCGGTACACCTTCAGCATCGTGACGAACGGCATTACCCTCTTCGTCTACTTCCGGTTCCCCGCCTAGCATATGGCTTAGGACCTGTACGCCGATATAAATCACGATCCCCCAGATCCCGGCCAGAATAACATCCAGACGTTTTGCTTCTTCAACCTGGAAATCCATGATTAATAAAGCAATCAGGGTAATAAAGACCGACATCGCCGGAACGTTTGCCAGATGCGCCAGACGGCGTTCCAGCATGCGGAACCAGTGGGTGTCTTTTTCTTCATCCAGGAAGAAGTTTAGGAATACCAGCATCAGGAAGGCACCACCAAAGGCAGAAATTTCGGCATGATGTGCCATCAGTTTGGCCGAATATTCTTTGGGTGCATTTAAGGCGAGCTGCACCACTTCCATAAAGCCCATATCCGCAGTTACGGCCACAATGACCACCGGGAAAATCAGGCGCATCCCGAAAACTGCAACCAGAATCCCGACCGTCAGGAAAATCATTTTCCAGAAATGATCCCAACCACGCAGGACGGATGCATTGACAACCGCGTTATCAAACGACAACGACACTTCCATAATCGCCAGAATAGCGGTGATGGTCAGTGCTGTGAACATGGTTTGCAGGCCCGCTTCCGGACCATGGGTGAATCCCCAATAAGCAGACAAACCAAGGCACACGATCGAAAATACGATTGAGAAACCAAAGTGTTTCAACATATATATCGACCTTAGATAAATTTCATTAAATGCATTTCTTTAAACGTAGAGAAATACTAAGACTCAAAGTTGTCCCAATTATGAAACTTTTGCCGTATAAACCAAAGCACTTCCTGAACCATTTTTAGGTATTTTCTGCTTTTCAGATTTGCTGATCTTTTAAACAGATTCATCTTTGCTATAGTGCTGGATGTTTTGACTTCAACTGCTAAGGATTTCAGTATGAGTTTCTCTCAAGACGTATGGCAACGTAATCTCGGACTTTATCAAAAGACATTGGCGCTGCCTTTTAACCAGCAACTGGCGCAGGGAACATTAAGCCGTGAAGCTTTTAGTCATTATGTGATTCAGGATGCGCATTATCTGCTGGCCTATGGCCGTGCGCTGGCGGTGTGTGCAGCCAAAGCTTTTGAAGCAGATGACGTGATCCAGTTTAGTGAAGCCGCTAAAACTGCCATTGTGGTCGAACGTAGCCTGCATGATGGCTTTATGCAGGATTTTGGCATCAGCAAAACCCAATTTGAAAATACACCTTTGACTCTGGCCTGCCATCATTACACTTCTTATTTACAGGCAACGGCCTGGGCAGAAAGTTATCCGGTGGTTCTAGCTGCCCTTTTGCCATGTTTCTGGATCTATGCAGAAGTGGGTAAGGATATTGTCGATAAGGCAGCGCCGAATAATCCGTATCAGGCCTGGATTGATACTTATGCTGGTGAAGATTTTCATACAGCGGTACGCAATGTAATTGCTACTGTGGATCGGGTGGCAGCGCGGGTCGATGCTGATACTCTGGAAAAAATGCATCAGGCCTATACCCATGCAGCACGTCTGGAATGGCTGTTCTGGGATAGTGCTTATGAACAACACCAATGGCTAGGTCTGGATGATTAATTTTAGTGGCTCTAGACTAGCAAAATGATTATGTTAGTCTAGAATCATGATAGAAAACAGTAAATTAAGTCACTACAAGATTAAAAAAATTATTCAATGCTTTTGTGTTGATATTCCTGCTTCCAAAACAG
>NZ_JBHDVN010000069.1:0-12642 GCF_046635365.1 Acinetobacter sp. NIOH-H-8 | reverse complement strand
CTTTTCGATGTAAGTTATGAATATATTTTACCTATTGGTAAAAATAAAGATATAAGACAAAAGATGAATACGTTAGGAATTCCGCGTAAAAACTACTAATTTCGTATAACCGCCATTATGTTAAATAACTGATTTCATAAATTAAAGATTTGGAAATCGAATCTTTGATTCAGCCTGTCTAATTTCATTACTAGTAAAAGAAATAGTTGTTCCTAATGAGTAAGCATAGATCCCTTGGATAGAATCATTAGATGATTCATATGAAATATAAAATCCATTATCAACTCGATCTATCCACTCAAAATTATTTTTATGTTTTTCAAAAAGATAATCACTTAATTTCTTTTTTACTTCTACATCATCTATATCAATTTCATAAGCAATAGAATGAAGTTTACCTTGCCACTCTTGAAGAGAAATAAATCCTACTGGTGTTTTTAATCTGTACCAGTTTGATTCTTTAATGAAATTTACTCCTGAGGTCTTTGGTTCTAAGCTGAAGTTAGTTTGAATATCTGAAAAATTAGAACCAATTTCAAATATAAAGGGCTCTAGTACCTTATTTGCGTTCAATGTATTGGTCTCTGCATGTGATAAATTATTGATAGAAGTTGAAACTAAAGCGACAACTAGCATTAAAGCTTTGAACATAATTAATTTTTAAAATTAAGATTCCCTAAAATTAACATAATACACCTTATACGAAATGCTGTATAATTATCCTTATAATTCAACGCTGTAGTTTCTAGTTTACAGCCCATCTTCCCCAAGGTGGGCTTTTTTTATGATTTTTCACGTTCCACGCCTATTCTTTGACCAGTGTTTCACGACTTTGTTCATATTAGTTAAACAATCGTGGTTAATCATAGGGTCTAAAAAAACGGCTCCAAAAGCCCCTTTTCTCCGGTTCCTGGTCAATGTGCTCCGGTACTGGAATCCGCTTATTTTCCACCTGCTCCGGAGTAGTCAATCCGTCATCTTTCGGCTGAGTTTGGATCTCTACTTCTACAGGAGTTTCTCTTGGTTGAGTAGTCAATACATCATAGTTCGACTCACTTTTTGACCTAGTATCTGTTGCTATATCTAATTTTGGGTCGATAGAACTAGTTGTATAAGCTTTTGGAGCTTCTAGTAGGCGTTGTATTGCTTCAATTTGCTCATCTTTAACGTGTAACTGATCATTCTTAGCTTTTAGTTCCTCACGTTGGAACTGCTCACGCTCATGAGCCTGTTCAAGCTGTTTTTGAAGCATGTAAACTTGCTGTTCTAATAGGTGAACTTCTGACAACTTTCGTGTTTCGGTTGTCTGTGAACTGTTTACATTTCTAGAAGGTTCACCAAAGACTCGAATAGCTTCGGAAAGATCAATTTTACCGTCACTATTTTTACTTAAATTACCTTTATTAACTTGCTTATAAATGGCTTGACGAGTTATTCCATAGAGGTTTGAAAGCTCAATAACAGATAGTGATTTCATCTTGTAATTTTGGTTGTCCATTATGTGAACTAAAATACATTAACAAACAGTCAACTGCTACATACACAATCGACCTTTATGCCTTAAAGCCTAAATTTTTAAGATGAGGAATAAGTTGTTTTTGTTTTATTGGATCTCGCAGCATATCTTTAATTTTAATAGCTAAGTCGTCATAACTTTCACCTTGTTGTGCTAGGTGAGATACTTCATGTAAGCGTGAAAGCTGATTACCGAACATATTAATTTGTGAATCTGTCAATTTATAAAAATTATTCTGTTCGGATTTATGCTCAATACTTTTTGATTTTTCTTTAAACGTGAAGTGAATGTGTGTGACTTTTCGACCTGTCTTTATTTGCTCGTAAGATACATTTAAAGGGCTATGTTCATTGATTTGAACTACAGCAGTATCAATAACCCATCTCTTTAAATCAGCAGACAATGGATATCTTTTCCCTAACTCCAACATACTTCTTAGAGATTCGATGGAAATCTCTCGTTTTCCTATGGAACGATATTGGCTTAGTAGCTCATAAATACGAATAGCATATGCGCTACTCATACCAGCAATGTCAGATAGCGAATACTTAGTGAATTCACGGCTTAGATTAGAAATGAACGGCAAAATTTCTTTAGAAAACCGAATTCCTACAACGCTTTTACTTTCTAAAAAGCGTATGGATTGAATCCATCTCATTTTGATTGACTCATCATCAATAGCTAAATTAATTGATCTGTCATATAAGCGGTTTACACCATCTTTTAGATCTCTATAAGCTGTTTTTTCATGAACCCCAAGTTTTTTTAAATCATCAATAGTTACGCGATAAATTTCATCATCTGTAATATCTTCAGCCCGACTAATCTTACTAATAGCTGCTAAGACAATCCGTTGTTCTGTTGAGCTGAGTTGATATGAAGCCTCAATTACTTGATTTGATTTAACTACTAATTCTTTTTTAGATGTACTCATCATTTTTAATTCGATAAACTAACTATGAGTAATATAATTCTCTCATAGTTGGTAGTCAATCCCTCATAGTTAAGTAGTCAATCCCTCATAGTTAGTAGTCAATCCCTCATAGTTAGTAGTCAATCCCTCATAGTTAGGAGCTGAAAGCCTTTCTGTTAAAGCCTTTCAGATAGCCTAAAAGATTTAAAAGATTTAAAATATATTAAAAAGGATAAGAATGAAAAATTGCCCTTGGTTTTCGCTACGCTCAAACTCTATTGAATCTCGCTTTCGCTCGATTCGTCGGGGCAATTTTTTGGTTAATACCATCTAGAATTTAATAAAAAGCAAAAGCAGTAGGAATTCGCTACGCTCATAATTTTTTTATCTTCGCTTCGCTCAGTCATGACTCAAAAATATCAAGTCGCTTTGCTCTGTACTTGAATCTTAGCGACAAAAGGGAGCTTGTAATCAGGGAAAAAACATAACGAGAATTTTGATTGCCTCAGTTCGCTCGTAGACACTCGCTCTGTAAATGCCTACAAGATTCATATTCAAAAACCAGGACCACCGTAATCATAATCATCAGATTTTGGCTTTGGCTGTTCGGATTGAACCGGTTGAGGGGGCTTATTTTGCATGGCTAATGGATACTTTGGCTGGCAATACACTTCAAATTCAAAGCATGGCGTTGAGTTATGCTCTGAATCCCTCAATTTTCGATTCATGTTATGAATGTTCCAGCCTTCTTGTTGCAATATAGGCTCTTGGGTTTTGATAATTTCACTAAAATCTTTTTCCAGTTTTTCCTTATTTTTCGCATTTTTGATTAAGTAATTCAGGTGATACATCACTTCCAATGATGAAAATGGATGGTTTTCAGCACTATAAAAATATTCATGTTGTTGATCTAATTGCTTTTGGCGTTCTTCGAGTTCTCGTTCTTGTTGATTGTGTTCCCGAATTTTTTGGATCTGAGCGAGATATTCCGCTGTCGCATTTTGTTGACCAACGCCTAGCTTAGGCTCAGGAAGATACAAAGTGCTGTGGATCTCGTTATATTTTTCATAGCTGTCTGCTGAAACCTGATTTTTGATGGTGATGTCCTGACCATCCAGTGTGTAGGTGACTGTAGGGCAGTGCTCGGCTAAAGCATCATTGAGGTGGTTTTCCCAGGCTTTGCGGATGTGCAATAAGAATGTGGAATAGTCTGCATGGCCATCCTGTAGCTGGATTTTCTTGGCACCGCCTTTGGCCGGATTTTGAGGATTGTAGCGTTTGAAATATTGTTCTGCTGTGCGTTCAATGCCGTCATCAGCTTTGAGGGAGAACATGAGGTGGCAATGGGGCTGTTCTTCGCCACTGAGACGCGATTTAACGTTGTGTATGGCGTATGAATGCGGATATTGCTGTGGAACTATATGTTTGTCAAAAAACGTCTCTATGAGCGTTTTACGCTGGTCTGGCGTGAATTCGTTTGGCAATGCGATTTCATACTCCATATAGACTTTGGCGTTGGCTCGTTCATACGTATCTGCTGCTTGCCAAAATTCGATAGGATCTTTAACGAAAGAAGGCATACAACGACCAGGTTCAATGTGTTCTACGGTTTCGTTGCTTGTTTTACGGATGCCTTCATATTGCATAAGTCTGGAAATGTAGAGGTAATGGCCAAGTGCATAGCCTTTATTTTTGCTTTTGACGCTGAAATGGTAGCTGGCCATGTTCACCTTTTTGTTGGTCTGGGACCGGTTTTTATGGAGTGAAACGAAATGAAAACCGCCCGGATTTGGAATGCCTGGATGGCTGAAAAATCCGGTTGAAGGGGGTCAAGGGGGAAGCGCCCCATTGCGTACTAGTTTCTCCGATTAGGAGAAACTGTCAAGTGCGAATTATTTAAAATAAAAATAAAAATTCTTTTCAAGAAATTTTATTTTTATTTTAAATAATTATTTTCAGACTGCCCTCTTTAAATATGGTAAAACCATATTTAAAGAGGTTGCAGTTCTGAAAATTAGGCGGCAGATGATATGACCCAGGAAAAAGCAAAAAAGCGTGGTAGACCAGCTCAACTTTTACAGATGGCAGAGTTGCATGCTTTTGTTGAGTTCTTATCAGAAAAAGATTCACGGACAGAATTGCAGAATCAGGTCATTGATGCGTTACAAGCTGAAGATTTTAATTTTGAAATGTTGTCTGAAGCTCAACAGATTCTGGTGAAAGAAGCATTAAAACCTTATCGTCAACATTTGAAGCTTCAGTTGCTGTTTGATGAGCTGTCTAAAAATCCTAGACAGACTGAATATGAAGAAAAGTTTTTGGAATTATATAAACGATATCAAAAAGACATTTTAGATCCAGCTGAAACGAATATCTTGAAAATAATGTGTATGCGTTATCTGAATTTTAAAGCTCAAAAGCTTGAATACAGTGACTTAGAGTTGTATTTGAGTCAGATCCAAAAAAAGGATGAAGGTAAAAAACGTAAAGCAGAGAATCAGCGTAAGTTTGAAGTCGGTGGTGGTGTTTTAAGTGCTTATAAAATCAAAAATGATGATGCGTTAGATACCGAAAACTTTTTAAAGCGGGTTCAGGCTGATCGCTATCTAGCTGGAAAACTCCGTCAAACAAAAATTTATCAGAAGGTATGGGCATCGGATCTTAATAATAAGGAAAAATTAGAATTACTTTTTGAGGTGCTCAATCAACTTGCACTATATGGTAATAAAGGTGAGACCGTAAAATTTGTGGACTTTGCTATTGAGGCAGCTCAGACAAAGCTAAAGCAAAAAACTAATTCAGTTGCCGAGTAATTTATATGTTTATCCTAAGTAGAAGTGTCCTATATGGAAGCTTCTACTTAGGGCTAACAGATGAATGTCGTATATGAGTTTTTATGTAAACTTGGAGTACACCCTAAAGTAACGTCATGGCAGCCCCAATCCTGAACCTAAAATCAATGTCTTAGAAGCCGTGGAACATCAATTTTTGTATGTTCAAAGAAAGTCTTAGATTTATACGTAACAATAAAAAGCCAGTTGTATGAACTGGCTGTTATTTGGGATTTACTTACCCATTTCGATTTTTTACCGTGCCTCTCATAAATTAACAGTCAAAGCTGAAGAAGTGTTCTGGGAAACAAGAAACAAAGGCTTTTTGAATATCGCTGTACTCACACTCAGGATGCTTCTCTAAATAACGTCGAGTCCAAATCAGTGTGGCTTCATAATCATTAAAGCACTGATCGAGTTGTAAAAAAATCCACAGTTCATGGGCTTTTTGAATGAAAAAGTCATTGATGATCATGAGAGCAATTTTCTTTTCAGTGTTTGAATCCGGGTATGAGTACATATTATATTTCTCCGATAATAAGGATAAATGGGTTAGCTGATAAGCTATTTATAACACATAAAAAATGTGTTTGTCACATTTTTTATGTGTTTTTTTAAGTTTTATGGTCTGTGTTATACTTCTAATTCAAACAGATTGTATTTATCACGATGCCATACGAAGAATTTCAAAGACTTATGGGGAAAGCAGGTCTTTCAATTAAGGAATTTGCAACCTTATTGGACATGAACCCAAACTCCATAACTAACTATAAAAAGATCGGAAAAGTACCTACTCATATCGCTGTTCTGGTTTACTTACTTTCTAGCATGAAAGATGAGGGTGTAGACTTTTACCCTATTTTTGAAAAAATTAAGTCGTATTCAAAAGACTAAAACTCTCGTTTGTTGATTGTTGTAAGCTGTTAGTGATGACGTAAAAAATGCCTGAAGTTCAGGCATTTTTTTGTTTCAGGGACTTATAAGCCTCGATAGAACTTTTCAATAAAGTATCGAGTTTTGAGAACCAGGGTGATCATCAAATTCTTATGTTCTGAGATCTTAGGTCGAGCAATCGATAAACCGGACATTTCTATTTGGGGGTTACAACTGAATTTCGCATAAGAGATTTTATGTTAAATCTAGCCTGTTTCCCTTTTTATTTTTGAATTGTTTACTAGATGGCAGCATAGTTGAGTAAAATCGAATAATATGATTAGAATCATGAAATTTAGTGCGTAATCCAGACTATTACTTTAAATAGTTACCTTTTTACTCTCTACAATTCAGATTAATATAATTATCTATATTGGATATAGGCACATTCAATGAAAATTTTTAAATATTCATTTGTAATTCTAGCTGTAGTTTCAGTCTCTGCTTATACCATGAGTGACCGGCAGTCCACACAGTTTCAGGTCAAAATGAAAGTCAATGAAATTTGTGATATCGGCACAGGTTCTACTTCTAATATAGATTTTGGTACAATTTCTCGTAATACCCAAAATATCCAGGCAACGGGAAGTTTAAATGTCTCGTGTACTAATGGTACGCCTTATAATATTTCACTAAATAGTGATGGCACACTAAAGAATACCCAGGATGCTTCCTTGAAGCTTTCATATCGACTTTATCAAGATGCATCTATGAGCAAAGAATGGGGAAACAGCTCTGAAAATCGTTTTTCACAACACGGTACAGGACAAACTCAAAATATTACCATTTGGGGTAAAGTGCCGGATACTAATGTTCCTGCCGGTCAATATACAGACACAGTCACCGCTACGATTACTTATTAAATATAGAGTTTTCTAATAAGTTAAAGTCACAGTAATGATATCGGAATATTTCCCTATACTGCTAATGCTTTGCGATGGGACGATCGCATAAACAGGGATAGTATGGTTGGTTATAGAATATAAAGTATCCGCCTGCCAAGCGTTTGAGTGACTTGGATCCTGATATAAGCTGTATTGAATATAACTTCCTAAAGAATTTTTCATACGTCTTTGTGATCCCAATGGATTTATACCATTATTTAAACTTACCTTCATATTGGTACTCGTTGGACATGCTAACTGAATAGTTCCTGAACGATATAAAGTATTATTCAACAGCTCCACTGAACCAAAATCTATATCTGATGCAAATAAAATCAAACAGCTATTTTCATAGTTAGAATTAACGACTATATAGTTAGTCGCTATATTATTTTGACTAGCTAGAGCTTCTAAATCTGAAGGTACTTCTAAGCCATAGCGATAAGCATAGTATAGCTTTATGGAAGTACTATTGGTTTTATAGGAGCCAGCAGGTACATTTTGTCCTGCAAGAACTTGACCATACATTTTGACTAATGTACTCGGACTTCCTGTATTAGCACCTACTTGAATAGACTGGCACTGAGCTGTATTTTTAGCGTCTGAGTTTGGTATCTTGCGTGTTCGTGCGACATCATAATATAAGTTATAATTTAGTAAGGAAGCAGGATAGTTATCATAGTTAATCATTGTGCGAGGATCTTTAGCCGCTGGATCTATACTATCAACTACCATACATATCTTATATGTCACGGGCTGACTCCAGTTTGAATTACATGTTACGGTAATATCCGTAGAAGCTGTCATCGAGCCTTGAATGTTTGCTGTGCCTAGGCTTAAATTACCTCCACTTACCCAGCAACTCTCTGCATAAGCAGATGAAGAGCATATGCTATAAGCTAAAAACAATAAGCTCATACTAGCTAAAAGCTTGATGAGGCCATAAGCTTTGATTCGGTTAAATTGATGAGTTATTGACATACCACCCTTCCTAAATCGCTAAAACCTTCAAGAGTGGAAACTTCAGGAAGATTCACTTGGCATTGCTTAAGCTCATCGCCAATATATAATTTATTATTTTTCACATCATCTAAATATACAATACCATCATGAGCTACAATGGTTTTAGGAGGCTGCTGTATTGATGGTTGAATATCCCAAACAGATTTACCCACTGCTAGATTCTCTCCCTGATCATCGACTGCCTGTAATTGAACGGATTTCACTTGATACATTGGAAAACGAACGAATACACCACTTGCCTGACGAGGTACAACATCTTGCTGTGTTGTTTCTATTTTTAAATTTATTGGTAGATTCAGGGTATCAACTGCTACACTATTATGCTGATATGGATTTAGACGATCTAATAGCAAATATCCTTTCTGATTAGTTTTACCAATTAAACGATTCTCCATACGCACCGGTACGCTAGCAATATTATCTGTTGAGACAATAGCAAATGAACCGTTACTCAAACGCGTGGGTAGTATCACGTCTTTTAGAATAACTAAACCTCCATTGACTGAGGCAAATGCACTGGTATTATTTTGTTGGTCTGATGCTGTATGTTGCACATTTAACTGTGCTAACCCATAGCGACCGAGATAGTCGATTTGCCCCTGAAATTGTGAGTATTGATCTGTACGATTGGCCATAGCTTGCCATCCCATCCCTCCCTGATCTTGATTTAGCGCATGCATTATATTGACACCAAACTGTTGGTTATCATGACTACGCTGTATTGATGCTGTGGCTGAGTTGCGTTGCGCCCAAGGGATATTAAGTGATAGATAGTAACTATCTTTTTTATTAATTAAATCATGACTATAACCTAAATTTATGTTCATACGTCGCGGCAAGATATAAGACCAGTTCAGCAATACAAACTTACTCTCTTGCTCTGTGTATTTTTGCTGGATATAGCTACTTCCCAACTGACCAATTTTAGTATTAAAACCTATATAAAATTGGTCTGACTTACTGGCAAATGCCGCATCATTCAAGCTGGCAATATCATTAAACTCACCAAACTGTCGTAGCCCATTATAATTTAAACTTATTAATGTAGAGTTCCAGCTATAACCTAGGCCTAATAATTGTCCATGTTGCTCAGGTATACGACTATAAGCATAAGAGAGATTAAGCTGTCCTGCACGTTTGCCTAATTGATAGAGGGTGCCTAGTCCTACCTGTTGCAATTGATCGGTCAATTCAGTATGTGTTTCCAGAGTAAGTTTATTTGATATTCCATAACGATAGCTCCCACTAAATACAGGATCTTGTGCATAATCAAATGAAGATAAGCCATAATTTAACTTTGGATAACCTACATTAAAAGACCAGTCATTTAAGCCTTGTGCGAGTAGGTTATTCGTACCATATAAGGGAATACTCAGCACTTGCTGTTGGCCATTAATATCTGTAATGATCATTTGTGCATTGCCTACACCAGTAATACTCGGTACTGATTGAATATCAAATTGCCCAGGTACTATATTTTCTGAAAACTGCTTAATACCATTAATTATTAGATCCACTTGTGAAGGTAATGCTACCTGACCTTTAAAACTCATTAAGGGAGTCGTCACGGTATAGGGTTGTAAAGCGAAATTTTTCGATAAGCTAAGACCACTCAAGCGAGTAGAGCGTGTCCATGACAGTGCATTACTTTGTGCATCACCTAAACGTAGTCTAAGCAATTGTTCTGGGATATCTTTTTCCCAATATGTATCCAGTATATGATGATTTATAAAGGCATTATCTTGATATTGGTAGTTACCAGAAAGGCTGAATACCCCACCAAAAAGCCCAAAAACACGAAATTCATTCCAACCATTTAAAGAAAATATATTCTCATGCTGCTGAGCAAAAGCAGTGTAATTGAGCAAGACACCTGTTTTTTCATGCAATGGATTAACTTTTGCAGCAGGCAGATGCTGATAGCCATATTGATGTTGACTGCTTAACAGTGTAATAGGTACTTGGATTGAAATTTTTTGATTGAGGTCATCATATTTATAGCTTAGCCCTACAATCTGATCAAGTGCGATATAGGGTACCTGATCAATTATGATTGGTGCTATCTCGGTAGTAATGGCGAAATTTTTTAAGGAAGCTACATCAATATAGAGTTGCTGATCTTGTTGTAAAAAATGACCAATTTGAATCTGTGCAGACTGATTTACTTCTACATCCAAATACAATTCCTGTTGAATCGCACTGTCTATATTATTGGATAAGTATTGTTCTGCAAATGTTGTCGGTGCTGTGACCAGCATCATTCCTGCAAGTATAAAATTGCTTGCTCGAACATTCAATGATCAGAAACTCCCTATACCACCTAAAGCTTATTCTGTATCAGGGAGATAATGGTAGAGTTTGTTCACGAAGATCCATATTAACTACAGCTATAAACTTTCCACCACGCGTAACATTTATATTATTTGGAATTTTCCATTGCATGCTTTTCCCACTAAGTACATAACCCATCAATCCCATTTGAATTGGTATTTTTTTGCCTTGCGCATCCATGTAGGCAAACTGACTAAAGCGCTTATAATGACTAGACTGATTGTTGATTGTTAGTGTTTGCGTATTATATTTAAAGCTCATACCTTGCAGGGATGTTATGCCTTGATCTGTATCATTACTGTCCGATACTTTTAAAAAAACAGGAATGGAATATTTGAGTAACAATTGTAGACCACTTTGTGCATCAGTCTGGGAGTTAGGTAATTCATCCACGATGAGACGATAAGCTTGTTCAGTCGTATTTGCTATTTGAGTATTGCGGATCAATCGAACCAATTGCCGTTGTCCGGCAGGAATGCTAATGACCATAGGACTAGCAATTAAATCTTTGGAGTTTGTTAAAATATCTTGTTGATTGCTTTGTGTCCAAGCGTTCACCCGTACTTGTGCACGAATACTCTCATTACCTGTATTGGTCAACCAAAGTTCTTTGACTTTTTCTTGTGGTGAAAATTCTAATAAAATAGGCGCAACTTGCAAACTGGCAGCATGCGCCTGTGTTATAAAAATACTAGCTGCCAAGATTCCTGCACCACAAATGTGAAATACATGAGAGAATTTGGCTGGCTTTTTCATGTGGACTCTTTACGATAATAAAAATTAATAAGTTACTGTAGCTGTGACGGTATCTGCATAGTTACCAGCGCGTACATTTGTAGAGCCAGATAATTTAGCAACTACAGGGATAGTCTGTACAATACCTGAACCAGTTGCAGAATATTGATTATTGTCGTTGTCCCACTCTGCTGTATCACTGGATGCTTTAAATAATTTATAAGCAATGCTAGACGTAGGGTCAGTCGTATGGGTCATTTTCCCACTACTAGATAAACCAACGCTGTAGGGTGTTTGACTGGTACAGGTTACACTTAGATTACCCGTTTTATCTGTTGCTGTGATACCACTATTTACTTGACCGAAATCGATATCTGTAGCACTGATCGCACATGTTGATACAACTTCAATTTTAACTTGGAAGGTTGCATCCGCAGCTTTAGTAGAAGCATTCGTCTGTCCAGCTATAAATAATCCAGAAGAAGCTAATAATGCGGTCGTGATAAGATTTTTCATATAAGGGCCTATAAATAATGAAACAGATGGTTAACTTTTTTTGAAAAAAACTTGCTATTACTTTTTAATAGTTTAATAAGAAATTTGACTACTAAAAAATATAGTGTGAAACATATCACATTTTATGGGGTTTTTAAAAATTATCGCTGTTTTTTTGAGCTATTTTATTATTGCTAATTTATATTTTTTCATTAGGTATACCTCTCTAAGTTTGATTAAAAGGTAAAAGTAAAAAAACCTGGCATCTTTCCAGGTTTTTTTACTTTTGCGGGCTTAGTGCAATTTGTATCTTACAGTGCATTCATAGTGCTTTTTTAATAACTATATAGAACTTCCTGTTTTGGCTTAAGAATTATACAAATTTTCTAGTATTCAGAATAGCTGCAAAGTACTGAGACTTATGTGAGTTAAAGAATACAAATGGCTTAAATTTCACCCATAATAGCTATTGAGAATTTCTGAACTAAGATGTGTAATAAATTACTAAGAACCGTATAATTTTAAATAACTCGAATTTTGCTTAAGCAAATGAGATCAATCATCTTGATGACTAATCCATAAGTTTGAACATAGAAAGTCTATGATTTGATAACACTAAAAACTGATTAGAATTAATCTGCTTTGTTCCATAAAGAATTTAAAAGTAAAGTTTCCCAAAATCACTCAAATTTAAGTGACAACTTGGGTAACCCAGGCAGAATTTGCTGAACGTTTGCATATCAGCGCGAGAACCCAACAAAGTTGGGAGAAAGGCCGTCATTTCCGACTGGTCCTGTAGCGACTTTATTCCGTATTCTGAATGCTCATCCAACTCTGATTTAAAAATTTTAAATAATAAAAAACCCCGGCATCCTGCCGGGGTTTTTTATCGTTGCTGATTGTGCTGTTGTACCCTCTGGTCCATGCGCAATAACTTATAATTTTTGTTTTATGTTATGGAACATCCTGTTCCTGATGACT
>NZ_JBHDVN010000068.1:0-13142 GCF_046635365.1 Acinetobacter sp. NIOH-H-8 | reverse complement strand
TTAGAGGAATAGCTACTCGATATGACAAGCTCAAAAGAAATTATCAAAGTTCTGTTGCCTTAGCCTGTATATTTTTATGGCTACCGTTATAGGGTTAATTATGAACAGTAAGTGTCAACAGACCCTAGACTTTTTGATGACCGTCTAAAAATCGATCCACACAATAACTGATGTATTTGTCGATTTCCTGATCATCTTCCTGTACCGGAATTCCCATCAGAATCCGCCATTCCAGATTACGCAAGATGCCAAAATATAACTGGGCCGAATATTGCGGATTCTCGCAATGCAATAAACCTTGCGCATCTGCTTGTTCTAAAGCCGTGGCAATCGCACTTTGTACATGTACTGGGCCTCGTTCATGAATATGCTGCGCGAGTTCCGGATTACGCTGACTCTGTTCCAGCACCAGACGCATAAAGGCTGAATTTTCCGGTTGCATGATCTGATGATAAAAATTAAGCAGCGTATGTACCAGATAACTACGAAAATCCAGAGCCATCAGCTCGATCGGAATACTGATATCTTCAAAAAACTTGATACGACGATAATCGCAAATGGCCTTAAACAAGCCTTCTTTGTTGCCAAAGTACTTGTAAATAGAAGCCTTGGAACCGCCTGCATGCTGGACAATATCATCTAGAGAAACTGCATCATAACCATGTTCCAGAAACAGTTCGGTCGCAGAGACCAGCAGCGCAACGCAGCGCTCATGACCACGTTTGGTTTGTGGCAGATCTTTGGCGAGTGGTTCCAGATGAACAAGGTTTTGCATAGAGGATGGTATATCAACAGGTTATATAAACTTGGTAGTTCATCATAACAAATATATCCGCAGATTTCACAATCGGACCGGATGAAGACGGAATTTATTCAATGAGTCAAGTAAAACTTAAAAGTTTGACTAAAGTTTTAGAGTTTTTATTCTATTGGCTTGTAGCATCATGGTTCCAAATCGGTATACTCAAATCTCAATAATTATAGCCAAGACTGTGGAAGGGAAGATGACAGAACAAATGTCTGCAGGTTTAAAGTTTAGACAAGCGCTTGAAGTCGAAAAGCCATTACAAATTATGGGCACAGTGAATGCCTATGCTGCCATGATGGCCAAACAGGTCGGTTATAAAGCCATTTATCTCTCTGGTGCCGGTGTTGCAAACTATTCTTATGGTCTACCCGATCTAGGCATGACTAGCCTGGATAATGTTCTGGAAGATGTGCGTCGCATTACTGAACGTGTAGATACACCATTACTGGTTGATATTGATACAGGCTGGGGCGGTGCATTTAATATCGCGCGCAGCATCAAGCAGATGATTGCTGCTGGCGCTGCAGCTGTGCATATCGAAGACCAGGTTGCACAAAAGCGTTGTGGTCATCGTCCGAATAAGGAAATTGTGACCCAACAGGAAATGGTTGACCGGATCAAGGCGGCAGTCGATGCTAAAACCGATTCAAACTTTGTGGTGATGGCACGTACCGATGCATTACAGAAAGAAGGTCTGCAGGCAGTGATTGACCGTGCTTGTGCCTGTGTCGAAGCAGGTGCAGATGCCATTTTTGCTGAGGCAATGACGGATATTACGATGTATCGCACCGTATGTGATGCAGTTGGTGTCCCAGTATTGGCCAATATTACCGAATTTGGTGATACCCCATATTACACCACTGAAGAACTGGCTGAGCAGGGTATTCGCATGGTACTTTACCCGCTATCAGCCACCCGTGCGATGCAAAAAGCGGCACTGGAAGTGATGCGCTCAGTGCGTGAAAATGGTACACAGGTGCATGTTCTGGATAAAATGCAACCGCGTAAAGAATTATACGAATTTTTAAATTATCACAGCTTCGAAAACACATTAGATAAACTGTTCAAGCAGGAGAATTAAAACAATGGCTGAAGGAAAAGTACTCACTGGCGCAGGATTGCGCGGACAAGTCGCAGGCAAAACTGCACTTTCAACAGTAGGCAAAAGTGGTGCAGGCCTGACCTATCGCGGCTATGACGTACAGGATCTGGCAGAAAACTGTCAGTTTGAAGAAGTCGCTTACCTGATTTTCTTTGGTGAATTACCAACTTCAGAACAGTTGGCAGCCTATAAAGCAAAACTGAAATCTTTGCGTGTACTGCCACAAGCATTGAAAGAAGTACTTGAGCGCATTCCAGCGGACTCACATCCAATGGATGTGATGCGTACTGGCGTATCGATGCTGGGCAACCTTGAAACTGAACAGTCTTTTGATCAGCAACAGGATGTTGCAGACCGTATTCTGGCGACGCTACCAGCAATTATCTGCTATTGGTATCGCTATAGCCATGACGGCGTACGCATTGATGAAAATACCGATGATGATTCAATCGGTGCTCAGTTCCTTCATTTGCTACATGGCAAGAAGCCAAATCAGCTGCATGAACAGGTGATGAATGTATCCCTGATTCTGTATGCAGAGCATGAATTTAATGCTTCAACCTTCACAGCGCGTGTTTGTGCATCAACTTTGTCTGACCTGCATTCATGTATTACCGGCGCAATTGGTTCACTACGGGGTCCATTACACGGCGGTGCCAACGAAGCGGCAATGGACATGATTGAAAACTGGAAATCTCCAGAAGAAGCCGAGCGCAAAATGCTGGGCATGCTGGAGCGTAAAGAAAAAATCATGGGCTTTGGTCATGCGATCTATAAAGACAATGATCCGCGTAATGGCATTATCAAGCAGTGGTCTGAAAAACTGGCAAAAGATGTGGGCGATACTGTACTGTATCCAGTATCGGTGCGTTGTGAAGAAGTGATGTGGCGTGAGAAAAAACTGTTCTGTAACGCAGACTTTTTCCATGCTTCTGCTTATCACTTTATGGGTATTCCAACCAAACTGTTTACGCCAATCTTTGTGATGTCACGCGTCACAGGTTGGGCAGCACATGTGATGGAGCAACGTGCAGATAACCGGATTATCCGTCCAAGCGCGGATTATACTGGTCCAGAATTACGTAAAGTGGTTCCAATTGCTGAGCGCACTTCTGCTGCGTAAGCCAAAGATATTCTAAACATAAAAAATAAGGTCTCTATGAGGCCTTATTTTTTGCTGATCGTTTATTGAAATTGGTTTAGCGACTTAATAATGCCGGATCTTCAATGTGATAACCGGTTTCGAATGGGAGGCCTAAGTATTTTACCGTCACCAGTATTTTATTCTGTTTCGGTACTTTATAAGTCTGGTTTAATCTTAAATCTGCTTTATAGCTGACTGCTTGTTGAACAGGACTTTTATACTGGCCAGATTGCACTCGATATTGATAAGTCCATTTTGGGACTTTCTGTTTAGGGTCATGCCATGCAGGGGCGGTACCTTTGCTGGTCTTTAATAGCTTAAGCTGGATGGCTTGCTTTCTCAGTGGTACCAGCGGAATTAGTCGCTTTTTAATTTTGGCAATTTCCTGGTTAAACTTACGGCTGTCCTGATCGTAGTCAATCTGCTTGGTTTTTGGATTGATATACAGGGAGTTCACCTGAATTAACTGATTCGGAGTTTTGGATTTAAAATTATAATAATACAGTTGAGGTAGGCGTCCGCGACCATCGAGATAATGCCGCAACAGATAAAGTTTCTGGTCTTTGACTTCATAACCCAAAACTTCAATATTCTGTGGGCCACCAACAGTGGCGAAAGCGGATACAGGAATACCAAGGGCGAGCAAAAGGGCTGCAATTCTTATTTTCATCACTGATCAGGCCTCATTAAAAAAACGTGTTTTTATAGAAATAATTTAACTATAAATACAGTAGAAATAATGAAGTTTGATCAGCACTCAATATAAACAGTTTTAGCTTTAGGTGTTGAGTAGATTAATCATGTCATGTGCGATGACGGCTGCCAGTTTATTGAGACGTTCCTGTGGAGTACCTTTAATATAATACTGGAACTGGTGAGTCTGAAGACCATCATAAACAGCGGCAAAGAAAGTACCTTCCGGCTTATCTGGGGTCGCGCTACCGCCTGGTTTAAGCAAGCCTGTACAAGCAATAATCCAGTCAGCTTCCTGAAACATTTTTTTGCCTGCCTCAGCCAGAGCAACCGTTACAGGCATGGATTCAGCTGAATGGGTACTAATCAGATTCGGAGAAATTCCCAAGACATTAATCTTCACAGACGGATCGTAGCACACTAGACCACCCAGCAAGATTTCAGCACCTTCATTTTTGCAAATTGAAAACTGACTGGTTAAATAGCCAGAACTTGCACTTTCAATAAAAGCAATCTTGATGTTTCTTTGTTCCAGCAGGCCACAACATGTTTTAATCATAATGTCTATTTTGTCTTAGAAGGTAATCTTTATTCCAATGTAGTCCCATTTTGCTTTTGTATCAACTGTGAGATTATTTCTTTATTATGATGAAAGGTAAAATATTTTTGTAATTTTAGTATTCCAAACGTAAGTTTGGCAGTTATTGAATTGATTGCTTAATGCTTGGACAATATTTAAAATTAATGGTTTTAACTTGCTCTGATCAGTGGTAAAAATAAAAATAAAGTGCGTAAGGAAAGTAGGTTGTAAGAATGAAAACCACAGTAAAGTATTCCGTATTAAAAAGCCTAGATTATCAACTGGGTACTCCTTTATTTCAGGAAGAAATTGAGGCAGATGGTCAATATTTTGATCAGATCCCAAGCATCATTCATTACCAGAATTTAAAGTTTAAAGTCAAAAGCAAAGAATTAAAGCGTTTATATCTGGCTGAAGAACAGGAAGAAAGCCAAACCATTATTGTAAAAGTGGTCGCAATCTAAAAATAACTTATTAAAAATAAGCCTCTTAAAATAAGAGGCTTATTTATTAGATAAAGGTCATTAAAAGAAAATTAGATTTAATACAAAATTTAATAATAATTTTAAAAATATAAAGTCAAGGTAAATTGGCAACTGAAAAGGCCTTATTTGTGATTCTATGTAATATATTCTGCTATTTAAAAATGGTTTTTTTCGTTTTTATATTTAATGATCTAATTTTTAGAAAATTAGGTTAAACATGTATAAGAAATTATAATTTTAAATAATTAATAAAATTCAACATCTTATAAATATAATTATATTTTATATAAGTAGCAAAATGTATTTCTAAATTTTATTTTAAATTTAAGTTTATATACAATTTTTTGATTAAGTTATGACTTTAATTGAAAAATAAAATTTATAAAAGATAGAAAGCTTTCAATATGTGTTCATTCTATTATTAAAAGTAATTTATGTTTCTTATAAATCCAGACTTCAATTACTTAACTTACCTTTTTTTACATTGAATTAATATGTAACAGGTAATAACTTGGCGAATTTTTAAAAATAGGTAGAGTAAATATTAAGTCGAAACCTAATCATCGGCGATTTAAAGCAAATAGTAAGGAGTTACAACATGGCTAATAATCAACAGCAAAATCAGCAAGACCAACAGAACCAACAACAACAGCAACAGCAAGACCAACAACGTCAGCAAAACCAGAATCAAAATCAGCAACAGCCGAACCAGCAGCAACAACAGCCGCAGGGACAGCAAAACCAACAGCGTCAGCAGGGCCAACAGGACCAGCAACGCAATCAGCAACAACAGCAACAGCCACAACAAGATAACCAGCAGCAAAATTTGCGTAATCAATAAGATTAGTTAAAGCTGCAGCGTTTATATCTAAGTTGTGTAATCTCTACAAAAAACCGCCTTCTTTAAGGCGGTTTTTTCTTGTTCAGAATAAATCAGCATTGAATATTGGCTTTTACTTTATAAAAGTCGAGCGCATTTTTCAGATCTTTCAGTAGTTCCTGCTCATCATATTCTTGTGGCATCAGTTTTATTAGGGTCGGCATATAATGAGTTTTATATTCTTTAGGATAATCCTCACATAAAATATGTGTTCTTTCCTCAAGGCTAATAGTAGAAGAATCTAATTTATCTAAATAAGCACTCAATCGGGCATCTGATTGTTCAAACTGAGCTTTCACAGCTGGGTCAGGTTCAGCTGATACATCTGCCTGTTGTTTTTGGCAGCCTGTGATGGCCAATGCCAATAGGGCAATTATGAATAGTGATATTTTCATGGCAACAAAATATTGTTATCAGTCGTTGGAAAAATTATAAAGAGAAATGAGTGAAAGAGCACCTGCCTTTAAACTCATTGACAGCTGAGAAAATAAAAAATGAAAAGGACTTTGATAAAATAAGTAAAATATCTGCCAATATGTATAAGTTGCATATCTGCTTTTATGACTCACTTGATTGAATGAAAATCGCATGAACCAAAGTTTTTTGTATTTAATTGCATCTAAGTTAATGAAAAATAGCCAATAAAATATAAAACATAACCTATATTCAACATTTGGTAAAAAAGCATCTATATTTCATATACATATTAGATGCATGACAAGTGGTACTTTATCACCACTACAAAAAATCAGATAAAATAATTTAAAATCAGCAAGTTAAAAAGCCCTGTTTAATCCAGACAGTTAAGCAGGGCCCATTTTTTAGATCATAAATATGTCAAAAACAGATGATTCTCCGATATTTATCCTTCACATAAGTTTTCATATACAACATAAAACCTGAAAATACGTTCAAGTGTGAAACATGAATAGATGTTATTTATATATCTCTTTTCATGAAAAGACAGGGTAGAGCTATGATGAGATGTATCTGTGCATTTGGTATGGGTGTCATGGTGGGATGTTGCTTTAAATCTTGCAAAGAAAAAATGTGCCGGATGATGAGCAAGGATCAGGGTACCAAAGACCAAGCGCCAAAGCATGAAGAGAGTGTACAAATTTAGAGGCTATAGCTTGCCTGTGCGATCGCAGTACAGGTGAGTGATTCAATCGTTTCAAGGTAAATAAATCGTGGAGCTGTAAGCCATTATCTTTAAAGCAACAAAGCTCGATCCATGATCGAGCTGTTCACAGTCAGGAGAAACACATGTTCCAATTTATATGTTGTTTATTTGGTCTTCATGGTGCGACTGAAATTGATTACACAGTCGATGATTTCGAAGTCAAAAAGTGTCGTGATTGCTTGAAAGATTTAAATTAACTCTCTAGGCCTTCGTGGTGTAGATGGATGTTGAACCCCCGTTTGATATAGATCGACGGGGTTTTCATTTTTTTATCATTGCTATTTGAAAATAGAACTAACATATCCACGCTAATTCATAAATATTGATAATTAATAAAATTACTAAAAATAAGGGTTTATTTAATTTTAACTTGTGATTTGACCATAACAATACTCATCTCAACTAAATTCATCCTTTAAGCGTTATTGCAATATGCGATATTTAGGTTATACTCTGAATATAGCAAAATGCGATAAATAATTATGCATGTGATCACTCACGCTCGGATTCTGGAAGCAATGCAAAAGTGGCCACACGCTGAAACTGCATTGGATGGTTGGTATCGAATTATCAAGGCCAATGATCCTAAGGACTTTGCCGACATGAAACGATTATTTCCCGCAGTCGATAAAGTCGGAAAATTTCATGTTTTTGATATTGGTGGCAACAAGATCAGGTTGATCGCAGTTGTGATGTATCAGGCAAAACGTGTCTATATTCGCCATGTCTTATCCCATCAGGAATATGACAAAGGTCATTGGAAGGAGGCTTAATATGAATGCAATGATTAAACAGGCCGTTGATCACTGGCGTTATGTTGCACCATTGCTTAGCAAGCCAGAAACTGAAGAAGACTTTAATACCCTTACTGAAGCTTTAGATGAACTTCTGGATATTGTAGGTGATGATGAATCGCATCCTTTAATGGGGCTGATTCTTCAACTGGGTGATTTAGTCTCGGCTTATGAACATGAGCATTTGCCGATGCCAGAAGGCGATGGTCGTACTGCACTGGCTTTCTTGATGGAACAGCATGGCCTAAGCCAATCAGACCTATCTGATATAGCTACCCAGTCGGTCATTTCTGAAATCCTGAATGGTAAACGTCAGCTCAATATCCGCCATATTAAAGCTTTGTCTGAACGTTTTAATGTTTCTGCAGATACTTTCTTTTAAGTAATAAGAAATTAAATTATAAATTGATCTATGAGCTGTGTTTTCTGGAAGCAGGTTGCACAGCCAGGCAGATTTAGATTAAACAAGAAGTCTATATAAGCTCTGATTAGAAGAATATATGTTTATTAAAATGTATGGAAAACATAAATATTATTGATGTTTAACCTTATATGTCCTAATAATTTTCTAAGCATCTAGAGGAAAGGGAATATATATGACAACTCATGCAGACCACCAAACAGAGCAAGAAGATAATCCGCAAAAAGAATCTAATGATGATAAAGGCAATCAAGCAACCTATAAGGGTGTAAAGCCTGAGAAAAAGCCTAATGCAGAGCCTGAGCATCCGCTGAGGGAGCAAAAGTAAGATATTAATATCAGAAAGCCCTAATTAAATTTAGGGCTTTTTTGATTTGAGTCTCGGAAAATTTCTGCTTCACTTTACTCGGAAGATGAAATTAATGATCAATCTTCAATAATCCATCCCAACTAAAATAATTCTGACTTAGGTGCTGTTGAGACATAGTCCAAGTCCGGTCAGGCATTTTAGCTGCTCCAATCGCCAGCTTTTGATCGCCAAATCTTTCCTTTACTTTTTCTAGCGTTTTCTGAAGTTTCTCATTTTTCTCGATCTGAGCATGATCAGAGAGCAAGTCATAGACATAGGCCGATTTAGGTTCAAGCGCCGTCAAAATAACCCCGCATTTTTTAAACTCGACACCTTCTGAAAACAATTCATGCATCTGTTGCATCAATGCCCGGTTCATTACAACAGCAGAATCAGTAGGTTCAGGAAGAGCGATATTGATAGATTTATGATAAAAGGATCTGTTCTTGTCAAAAGGATTGGATTGAGCGAAAGCAATGATGCAACCACATAAGGATTGATCCTCTCTCAAGCGTTTGACAGCATTTTGCAGGTAATCACTCATAGCCTCCGTTAAAGCTTCAAGATCTGTTACTCGGGAACCAAATGAACGTGAAGAAATAATCTGCTTCTTGGGCTGGAATGCCTGTTCCAGTTCAATACAGGAAATTCCCTGTAATTCTATCACAGTTCTTTGCATAACAATTGAAAATAATTTTCCGATTCGATGACAATTGGTCTGAGCTAAATCAAGAACAGTATGTATACCTAAGTTCTTTAACTTTTTACTCTGCTGGCGCCCAACCCCCCAGACTTCAGCAACATCAATCAAGCTCCAGAAGTAATCTCTATGTTGTGGATGCATAGAAGAAAGATCGCAAACCCCATTAAAGCGTTTGGCTTTCTTGGCCATATAGTTGGCTAATTTAGCTTCGGTTTTGGAACGGCCAATGCCTACACAAACGGGTAGGCCAATCCATTGCAAAATACGCCGTCGCATATCCTGACCATATTCTGTTAAATCATGATTTTTTGCATAAGCTGTAATTTTCAGAAAGCATTCATCTATGGAATAAACCTCCTGTTCACCAGGTGCTACATATTCAGACAGAATGGAATGAAAGCGTTTGGACATTTCTGCATAGAGGGCATAGTTGCTGGATAGCACCTGAACTTGATGCTGCTCGACGATATCGCGGATCTGGAAGAGCGGAACAGCCATTTTAATGCCGAGATCTTTTGCTTCCTGCGAACGTGAGACTACACAACCATCGTTATTTGACAGCACAATCACAGGTACATGATTCAGTTTCGGATTGAATAGGCGCTCGCAACTGACATAGCAGTTATTGACATCAATCAGCGCATAGATTTCCTGCTGATATTTCATCTGAATTTTTTAATGACGTTGGTGACCACACCCCAGATTTCAAATTGCTGACCTTCTACAGGATGAATATCGGGATAGTCGTCATTCTCAGCTTTTAGCCAGCAACCCTTTACATCGATAATCAGCCGTTTGACAGTAAATTCGTTATCTACACAGGCAATCACAATATCTCGGTGTTGCGCTTCAATGCTACGATCCACAATCAGGGCGTCATTGATATCAATACCTGCATTCAGCATCAACAGCGAATTGGCACGAACAATAAAAGTAGCATTAGCGTTATTGATCAGAAATTCATTCAGGTCGAGTTTTTTATCAATATAGTCTTGTGCGGGTGAGGTAAAACCAGCCTGAACGCGTTCAGTGACCAGAGGAATTTCCATTTGAGTAATAGGATCAAACTGGTGAATATCACTGATTTCATTTTCTTTTTTAAGTGATTTTAAGTATGCTTTGATATCCAGGACTTTAGATTCAGGTACACGAATTACTTTGGTTTCTTCGGCCTTTTTTCTGCCGGCACCAATTCTAAAGCCCCCATGCGAATTTATCATAAATCTGCTACTTCTTGATTGTTGTTACATTAATCAAGATTGTAATGATTGCTTTATTTTTATACAAATAAATTAAATGATTTAAAATCAAATATTAACGATCAAATTGCTTTTATATTTCAGTTTTCCGACAAACGGGGATCTCGTGGCTTTGCAATAAATTCATCCCGCATTTCGAAGAAAAACTCATTCGCTTCCTCATGATCACAGTGCAGCCAGTCTTGTCTTGACTCTTCCGGTATCACAATAATCGAGCGTTTTTCATCATTCGGATTATGGAACTGTTTCATAAAGGGATGCTGATTTGCATTAATCGTGAGCATTGAAAAAGACCGAACTTTTTCACCCTCAATGATTGCATCATCATAAATGGCTGCAACAGTAAAAGGATCGCCGTCTTCACGAGAAACAGAATACCAATACGATTTGCCATCAATGTATTTGGGTTCATAGAATGTATCTACAGGTACCAAAGCAAACTGATTGCTTTTCCAGGCATGCCGAAAGCTTGCTTTTGAGGCGACTGTTTCAGTCCGGGCATTATAAGTATGCCGACCAAATTTTAATTCTTTGGCCCAAGAAGGGATAAGTCCGAAACGTGCGATATCCAGTTCAAACTCATCAGCACCGCGCATAATGATGGGAGCGGGAGCTAAAGGATATACATGTGTTTTCATATCCAGTTCAAGCTGTTCTTCATGAATATCTAATAAAGAGAGACGGCTTTTTGAAGGAAATTCATAGTTTGAACACATGGGCGAACGCTCTCATGATGATCTATCATGAGAATTAAAATATAAGAGAGATAGGTGCAAAACAATTTGAATATCGTAAGTTGGATTTTAATCAGCAAGCAGGATTTTTTATTTTATAAGTATATATTTAGAGCCTAAAAATATTTAACTCAATAATATTTTAAGTAAATTTAATATTATGAAAGGATTAAAATTTTATTTAATCTATACAGATATACATAATTTAACTTTTTATTTAAAAAAACACTCTAAATGGCTTTGGAAAGCTACAAATATAGATGTTAGTTATATAGGCTTGCATTTATGAGCATGAGGTGAAAGATGAAGTTATTAACGTTAATTGGTGCAGGTGTACTTGCGGGTTATTGTTATAAGAAAATGAAATACAAAAAGGACGGTTCAAACAATCCTGCTCCTCAGAATGAACAGGTAGACAGTCAAGCAGCAAACCCTGTTGAATAATGCCTTTAAAGGGCCTCACAACTAGCAAGAAAAGGTTGTGAGGTCTCCCATTCTTTCAGTAGAGTCATCTCTGACAAGTCTTATATAATATTCAGAACTTTGATATTTTCAGAGAAACAGCAAGCTCTTTTTAGCTATTATACCTTTTCATCTGTTCTAAATTTTCCTGATTAAATTTATTGATAAAGTTGAATGGTTTACAAAACTATTCATTTTAATAATAGCCATACTTTAAAAATAATGTGATCCTCTTTCTCAGGAGGACAGCTTATGAAAAAACTAATTATCTTGCCTCTTGTAGCTTTAATACTTCTGGGGTGTAGTCAACCAAATACACAGCAAGAAGCTGACTCTAAGATCCTACAGGATGAGGATTTAAAAAAATTTAGGGAGATGGTAAGGAATGCTTTACCGAATTCAGACCTGGTTCAATTTCATCAACAAGAGGGAGAATGTGGTGAGGTTAGTTTCAGAGATAAATCTACGAATGAAATGAAGCATCGGAGGTTTATTGTAGTGAATAAAAATATTGTGCTGATTGAAAGACGGCAGGTCGATCAGGAATATTTTGACCTTTCATGGAGGAATGCATGTCGTGATTATTTCGGGTAAAGAAAGAATATTTATTAAAATTCTTATTTGAAAATAGTGACCGCTATAATTGAATATCAATAAAAACATTTGATCATTGAGCCACTTTTTAGAGTGGCTTTTTAATGTCTGGATTTCTGAATTTTGTTCGAAATATGGTTACTGAATAGATCTGTATTTCATATTCTAGCTTCGTACTAATAGATAGAATGTTGATCAATTTATATAGATAATAAATATAAAAATTATTTAAAAAAGGAACAAATATTGCTTCTTGAAAGTATAGTTTTTGCTTTAGGTTCTGGATATGTATCTCTTTAAAATATGCGGCATTATTTTCCTTGTCATCCTTGCTGTTTCTCTCATGGTTTTAGGTCTTATTTATCAGGATCCTTAATTTGCTTTGATCGGGCTATTGTTCGCGGTTTGCGCAGTATTATTATTTTCCATGATGAAGGAAAGTCTTGCTGACTTTTAGATCACTCATTTCGTTTAAAAGCTTAAAGATTTGGACTAGAGATCAAGGTGAATAGCAGGATGATAGTCATCAATATTATGCACCGAGATGGAATCAACAATTTAGAAAAATAATTGTGTTGAAAAGTCTTTGGATTAATCAGTGTAATAAGGAAGACTTATACGGGCAACCAGTCATGTGGATTAGATTGATAAGATGATCTGATAATACACTCATTGCTGGGTGCTATTTTGCAGAAGTTCATCGAAAGATGGGCTTTTTTGTTACCTAAAATAAAGCTTTATCAAGTTCATACTAGAAATTATTGACTCCAAAGATCACAATTTAGACTTTTTATATATGGATAGATATTTAATTTCTATATATATTTAGGCTCTAGACTAGCAAAATGATTATGTTAGTCTAGAATCATGATAGAAAACAGTAAATTAAGTCACTACAAGATTAAAAAAATTATTCAATGCTTTTGTGTTGATATTCCTGCTTCCAAAACA
>NZ_JBHDVN010000067.1:0-13400 GCF_046635365.1 Acinetobacter sp. NIOH-H-8 | reverse complement strand
CATGGTTCTATGAGTTCAATCTTTAAATCTCAAATCGACTGGATTCCACTGGCAGGAGGGGCAATCCGTGCTACCCAAGGTAAAACTCTTGCCTTGATGCAAGTCAGTGGCGGATCACAGTCATTTAACAGCCTGAACCAGATGCGTATTTTGGGGCGGTGGATGCGGATGATCACCATTCCAAATCAGTCTTCAGTTCCAAAAGCTTTTTTGGAGTTTGAAGAAGATGGACGAATGAAACCTTCGGCTTTCTATGACCGGATTGTGGATGTGATGGAAGAGTTATTTAAGTTCACCCTACTGACTCGTGGACAAAGCAAATACCTGACAGATCGTTATTCTGAACGCAAGGAATCGGCTGAAGAGTTGTCCAAGCGTGTAAATCAGCGCAGTTTATAAATGCTGGATGGTATTAAATACTGCGCCTCATTGCCAGGTCAGTAACACTTTTATGCTGTACCGATGAAGTGCTGTTAAAGGTACAATGAATATTGTAAAAACCCAGTCTTCATGATTGGGTTTTTACATTAAAGAAGTCAGAGATAAATAAGGAAAAGGTGAAGGCTTTGAACCAGAAACAGACTGAAACTGATGTGATCATTATCGGTGGTGGGCAGGCCGCTTTATCTACCGCTTATTTTTTAAAGCGCAAGAAAATCCCATTCATTATATTGGATGAGCAAAATCAAGCGGGGGGTGCCTGGCTGCATACCTGGGAGTCATTGCGTCTTTTTTCTCCTAATACCTGGAGTTCTCTATCCGGTTGGATGATGCCCATCACTGAACAGACCTATCCAACACGAAATGAGGTGATCCAGTATTTATCGGCTTATGAACAGAGATATCAATTTTCGATTGTTCGTCCAGTACATGTCGATCGTGTGGAATCGAAGGGAAAGTATTTAGACGTATATGCTGGAGAAAAGTTTTGGCGAGCCAAGGTGGTGGTCAGTGCAACAGGGACATGGCGCCAGCCGTTTATTCCTGATTATCCGGGACAGGAAAACTTTCAAGGCACGCAGTTACATTCAGCCCATTACCTGAATGCAGATTCATTTAAAGATAAGAAAGTCATCGTGGTGGGTGGGGGGAATTCGGGCGCGCAAATACTCGCTGAGGTTTCACAAGTTGCTGAAACCATTTGGGTCACAAAAACTCCGCCTCAATTTTTACCTGATGATGTCGATGGTCGAGTACTGTTTTTAAGAGCAACTGAGCGTTTAAAAGTACAACAAGAAGGAAGAAAAGTTGACCAGCCAATAGGTGGCCTAGGTGATATTGTGATGATCGATAGTGTCAAAGAGGCAAGGAATAGAGGAGTCTTACATAGCCGTCCACCTTTTCAATCTTTAGCTACAGATGCAGTTATTTGGCCAGATGGAAAAAAAGAGAAAATTGATGTGATTATTTGGTGTACTGGATTTAAGGCTTCATTAAATCATCTAAAAAGTATAGATATAGTAGAGCGAGATAACTTTGTAGAAGTTCAAAATGGAAGGTCTATTAAGTTACCTAACTTGTGGTTAGTTGGATATGGAGATTGGACAGGTATGGCATCTGCAACATTAATTGGCGTTTCTAGAACAGCGAGAGCTACAGTAGATGAGATCTTCACTTATCTACAAGAAATTAATACTAAAAAATTTTCAGAATAATTATCCATATCGAGTATAAGAATTTTAGAATCGGTTTTGTGTCTAGGCTACTGGGAGCATTCCAATATTTTGATTATTATTTCACTAAAAGTGTCTACAAGATTATGCTCTTCATTAAGCCATAATTTTTGATATTTAAACCTAATTTCATGAATTGCACTAAAAAGAGGGAACTCTTTCATAATTTATAATTAAATTAGAAGTTTTCTTAGGAAGCTGTTTAATATTATTGATATCTATACAGTTTTTCTTGTAAAAGCGCTTCATTTATAGTGAGTATTTCAATAAAATAAGGGAGCTAGCTCCCTTATTTTATTCATTTGCTAATTAAAGATTACTCGCAACTTGATATGTGATGAATGAAAAGATGTAGGCTAATGCAAACAAATAAGTTGCCATAATGATGGGCTGTTTCCAGCTGCCAGTTTCTCGTCTAATTGTTGCTAACGTAGCAAGACAATGGGGAGCAAAAATAAACCATACCAATAATGATAAACCTGTGGCTAACCCCCATCCATCCGGGCCTGAAATTTGACTTAACAGACTTTGAGTTACTGTATCTTCATCACCTGACATCGCATAAATCACCCCAAGAGCAGCAATTACAACTTCCCTTGCTGCCATAGCAGGAATGAGTGCAATACATATTTCCCATGTAAACCCAATAGGCGCAAATATAGGATGAATTAAATGCCCTAACTGACCAGCTAAACTATAGTTAATGGCCGGCATGGTTGCATTATCTGGTGGTTGAGGGAACGTGACTAGCACCCATAACAAGATAGACAGCGCAACGATAATGCCACCAACTCGTTTTAAGAAAATAGTTGCCCTATCATATAAGCCTAATGCAATATTTCTAATATCTGGAATTCGGTATGTGGGAAGTTCAAAAATAAAAATACTTTCAGTTTTATCTTTTCGAACCAACTTCAGAAAGACTGAAACTAATAACGCTGAGACTATTCCCGACATATAAAGACCAAAAAGGACTAATCCTTGCAGACTTAACCAGCCGTAGATTAATTGGTTGGGAATAAATGCCGCGATCAATAAAGCATATACGGGCAATCTTGCTGAACAGGTCATCAATGGTGCAATCATAATTGTTGCTAATCGGTCCCGTTCAGAGCTGATACTTCTGGTTGCCATAATTCCGGGAATCGCACAAGCAAAACTGGATAGCAGAGGAATAAATGAACGGCCGCTAAGCCCGGCTTTAGACATTAATTTATCTAAAAGAAATGCTGCTCGGGGTAAATAGCCTGACTCTTCAAGCATTAAAATGAAGAAGAATAAAATCAAAATCTGAGGCATATATGCAAGCACGCTACCTGTGCCAGCAATTACCCCATCGACTACCAAGCTTTTTAATAGAGGATGTTGGATTAGTGGTCCAATAAAATCACTGAGCCATACGATAAAATTTTCAATGAATTCTATAAAAGGTGTTGCCCATATAAATACCGCTTGGAACATCACAAACATGGTTAAAGTTAAGATTACTAAACCTAATACAGGATGTAGAAAAATTTTATCTAGAAATGCGGTTCTTTTATCACCATTGTCATTATTTAAAATAACTTGTTTGGTGATTTGTTTGACCTGTTCAAAATGACTTAATTCAGAATGATAAGGAGTAATAAAAAGATTTTTTTGATCTAATTGATTAATTAAATCTTGAATTCCTTTTGTTTTAACTGCGACAGCTTCAACTACAGGGATACCTAACAGTTGAGACAGTTTATCCTTATCAATGGAAATACCACGCTTTTTGACCTCATCCATCATATTTAATACAAGAATCATAGGGCGATTTAAAGCACGAACTTCGAGAACCAAGCTCAAATGTAAGCTTAAATTTGTGGCATCTACGACGCATATAAAAATGTCGGGTAGAATTTCACCTTTTAGCTCGCCCAAACAAACTGCCCTGGTGACTTCTTCATCTAAACTACTAGGTTTTAAACTGTAAGTTCCGGGTAAGTCCAATACTCGTATTGCATCACCAGAAGGTAAGTTAAAAGAACCTTCTTTTCTTTCTACGGTAACCCCAGCATAGTTGGCAACTTTTTGTCGCGTACCAGTAAGTGTATTAAATAAAGAGGTTTTTCCGCAATTTGGATTACCGACTAATGCAATATTCTTAATCTTCATTGGATACTAACTCTACAAAAATTCTTTCAGCTTCATTCTTTCTTAATGCGAATCTTGAAGTTTCAATCTGAACTAAAACAGGATCTCCGCCAAAAACACCTTTAGCGAGTACTTGTAGAGTTTCACCCTCTCTAAAACCTAATAGTTGGAGCCGTTCCAATACGGGATCAGTGGTATGACTGTATTGATTACCTTTTTTGAGATCTCTAATTTTGACGATCTGATTTTGTTTAACTTGAAATAGATTCATTTTCGATACTCTTACTTCAAAGCCAAAATCTTTCGAGCACCATTAAGCACGAATAAAGAAACCAGGATGCCAATGATTAAGTCTGGATAAGCTGATCCCGTCCACGCCACGAGTACACCGGCAAATATAACGCCCATATTTACGACAACGTCATTCGCCGAGAAAATCCAACTGGCTTTCATATGTGCGCCATCTTCTCGATGACCAGAAATAAGATATAAGCATGTCACGTTAGCTATAAGTGCGAGCAGGCCAATAACAATCATGAGCGTTGATTCTGGCTCGCTTCCAAACATGAATCGTCTAATGACATCAATAATCACGATGACAGCAAGTAATAACTGAATCCAACCTGCGAAATGGGCTGCTTTCACTTGATATTTCGCAGCTTTTCCGACGGCATATAGCGCAATACCATAAACGGCTGCATCGGCAAACATATCTAGAGAATCAGCAATCAATCCTGTAGACGCAGCAATAATTCCGCTGATGAATTCTATAAAGAACAGTAGAGCATTAATGCCTAATAACAGTTTAAGTACTTTAGCTTGTCTCACAGGATCAGGTTCATTAGGTATATCGCCTGTAGAAAGCTGTGTTTCATCAAGTTTCGCCCCAAAACCCAGTCCTTCGAGTTTAGCCGTAATTTGCTGAATCCCTTCATTATGGAAGACTTTCAGTTTTCGATTGGGAAGATCAAAAGTAAGACCTTTAACTGCTTCAATATCTGCAAGAGCCATACGGACCATTTGCTCTTCAGCAGAGCAATCCATTTTAGGAATGGTATAGGTACTTGTTTGCTTAGCCTGTTGATTGCTTATATAAGTTTCAGTCTTCACAAGCTTTGCACCAAAACCCAAAGCTTCAAGTTTGGTAGTTATATTTTCATCTTTTTGATTATGTAGAACCTTTAAAGACCGGTTAGGTAAATCAAAGATGAGTTTTTGAACACCATCAATTGAAGATAGCGCCATACGAACCATCTGTTCTTCCGCAGAACAATCCATTTTGGGAACTAAGTATTCACTCATGTAGTGCGAATCTTTTAAAACGTTTTCAGTGCTTAAATTTTCTTTGGGATCAGAACCACAACAGGATTGAGCGGTATCTTCACAACTGTTTGAAGTGTTACAGCAAGGAGATGAAGATTTTTCTTCTTCCTCTTCACCACAACAGCTAGGCGTATTATCACAATTCTTTGAATTGCTTGCTTCTGCAATTGATGGATGATTTTCTTGTTGAGATTTCTTATCTTCGCATGGTGTTTCTTTACTACATCCACAGCCACTCATAGTTATACCCATTAAAAAAATTTATAAACTTTGAATATTAGAATCCCTATAGTTACTATAGAGTCAAGATTTTTTGGAAATACCAACTCAATGCATTTAAAAATTGGTGAACTCTCTAAAAAAACCTCATGTTCAGTATTAACAATTAGGTTTTATGAAAAGGAAGGTTTAATTCCGGAACCCGAAAGAACGGAAGGAAATTACCGCCTTTACGATATAGGCTATGTTGAGCGAATTAAGTTTATTTTGAATTGCCGAACTTTAAATATGAGTTTGAATGAAATTCGTCAATTACTCACCTATAAAGATAATCCCAAGAAAAATTGTTCAGATGTGAATGAATTAATTGACTTACATGTCAGTGCTATCAGAGAAAATATAATCAAGCAACAAAAGCTTATTGAACAATTATCTGATTTAAGAGGTACTTGTGATGGCTTATGTACAATTGACCAATGTGGAGTTCTAAAAAATCTAGCTTGATTATCTAGACCTATGCTTTTTTCAAAAATTCTGTATATCTTTACTTAAGGCTGCAAAAAGTTTAAGGTGACTTAAATTTTGTGATCAGATCTTTGATAGATCTGGACAGCTTCTTATTGGTGTTTTAAATACAGATTTGTGTATGAAGAGAAAAACATTTCTAATCCAGATATTGGTACTCTTATTCACATTCCAGAATATTTGGAGTGTGGCAGAGGCTGCGTGTCTGCATGAAATGCCAAACATACCCAATTCAATACTCTCTAATCCAATCGATTTAGACGAAAAGAGTGATAGTCCTCGTCAAGCACTTTATTCCCTAGAAAACTATAAAGAAATCTATGACTATTGTCAGAAGGTTTGTTTTAACGAAAAGTGCAGTCATTTCTCAAATACAATCGTGATTCAGATTGACCCACCCGATGATCTGAAGCTTAAAGCTAATTTTGAGACCGGCATTACCCCAACTTATTTGGGAATAACTTTTTATAAACCCCCTTATCTGGATCAATTAACCCCGCCTCCCGATTTGCCCCTACTATTGGTGGGGTAGTCTTATAAAAGCCCACCACTCCTAATTTCATTATGCGTGGGGCATTTTCATGTCAAAAAACAAATTACATCAGGATACCTCCATCCTGAATTTATCCTGGTCAGCCTTAGGTAGCGGTATCTTGCTATCTGCAATGATCAGCTTCAGTACTTCCGTAGTCGCCAGTACTCAAGATTTAACGCTGCAGCAAGCTATTGAGCAGGTTAACCAATATCAAGCGTCCCAAAATTTCTGGGAAACGCAAAACAGCATTAATGCCACGAATCTTCAGCAAAGTAAGCTGTTTAAAAATCCTGAACTGTCAGTTGAACAAACGGGATTTGGTTCAAATAATGAAAAAGAGCTTACCATTGGCATATCACAACCCTTGGATATTTTTGGTGAGCGAAGAGCAAACCAAAAATTAGCCAGTCTCTCTACAGATAAAACAGCGCTGAAACAGAAGATTTATCAAGCACAAATTGAGCTTGCAGTGAAATATGTATGGTCACAACTGGCCATTGCTGAACTTGAAAAAAACATTGTCAATGAACAACTTCGGGTGAGCCAAGAAAACCTTCAAGCAATCGAAAAGCGCTTTAATGCAGGCAGTATTGCCCAAGTAGATGTAAATCGCGCACGTTTAAGCCATGCTGAAAATATCCGTCTTTTTAGACAGGCAGACTTACAGGTACAAGTGGCCACCCAACAATTATCAAATTTATGGGGTACGTCTGATAAGTCATTGCAGGTAAACCTCTCTTCACAAAAGCTCTGGCCAAAATCGACTCATGAACAGGTTCAAGAATATTTAGCGGAAAACTACGTTGAGAAATATCGAGCTTTACTGGTATTAGAGTCTCAAGCAACGGTTGATCAACTAAGGGCAAAGGCACGTCCTAACCCCACTTTAAACCTAGGTGTCAACCGCACCCAATCCTTGGAAAACTCCACACAAAATCAATTAGTAGTCGGAGTCAGTGTACCGCTTAATATTTTCGATCGTCAGCAAAATGGCATAAAAATCGCGCAAGAAAAAATGAACTTATTAGAGCGTCAGAAAGAGTTTTATCTGAAGCAAAATGCGCTGCAAATAGGCACAATTTTAACCGAGTTGCAGGGTTTAGAGCTGCAATTCAAAGTCGTTGACGAGACTCAAATTCCTTTGGCGACTCAAGTTCAAAGTAAGACGCTACAAGGTTTCTTGGCAGGCAAGTTTGCTTTAACCGATGTTCAGCAAGCCACGCTTCAATTACAAGACATCCGTCTGCGTAAAGTCCAGTTGTTACGGGATGGCTGGCAAAAGGCCATTGAAGCAGAAAGTTTGAGCTTAGGCATTAGCCCAAGTGAAGTCATGTCGAAAGATGCTATTGCACAAATCAATCAAAACTTATGGCAAGACATACAGGCCATGCCTGTCATTGGTGGGGGAAATTAACATGTTCGATCTTAAAAACAGCTTAAAAAAACAGAGCGGAAAAATCTCTCAACCTCTACTGATTAGTTTGGTTATCGGCGCTACCGTACTCCTCAGTATTTTTTTGATCTTAACTGGTAAGAATAAATCGGAAACATCAGATGAACATGCAGAGGAAGAAAGCGGAGAAGAACATGGCGGTGAAACCGAAGAGCATGCAGAAGGTGTGAGCCTGACTGCCAAGCAACTGGTGGAACAGGGCATACAATTATCAGCGGTCGATCAAGGCCCGGTGGTTAAATTAAGTTCTTATCCTGCCAAACTGAATGTGAATACTGACCAGCAAGCGCACGTCTCACCGAGTTTTAGTGGTCATGTAGAAAATGTCTATGTAGAACTCGGTCAAAAAGTTCAGAAAGGACAGCCTTTGGCTGCGTTGCTTGTTCCTGATCTAGTTGATCAGCAGGCCAATCTTAAAATTGAACAAACCAACCTTGAACTGGCGAAACAAGACTATGATCGTGAGCGTCAGCTTTGGTCACAGGGCATTTCAGCAAAACAGGACTATCAACGTGCTTATAACAGCTATAAACGGGCACAAATTCAGGTTCAAGCGGCCCAATCACGTTTAAGTGCATTTGGTGCAGTGAATGCCAGTAACGGACGCTATATTTTGAAAGCTCCCATTTCTGGCGTGATCAGTAAAAAGGATTTGGTTCTCGGGGAAAATGTTCAGTTAGCCGATCAACTCTTTACGATAGACCGGTTAGATCAACTCTGGCTTGAGTTTATTGTTCCAAATTCTGAAATTATGGGCTTAGCCCCGAATCAAAAGATCGAATTTAAATCCTTGCAAACAGAAAAGGTTTATCAAGCTGTTATTCAGACTTTAAATACTGAAGCGGATATTCAAACAGGTCGTCTTCAGGTGCGAGCAAAAGTTGAATCGAATGCAACCGAATTACGTCCAAACTTGATGGTGAACGTACAGTTGCAACAACGGAGTGAAAGTACCGCATTACGGGTACTTAAGTCCGCAGTTCAGAATGTCGATGGAAAAGATGTGGTTTTTGTCGCCACTCAGCATGGACAAAAAGTTGAATTCAGTCCGCAACCTGTGAAATTAGGGCAATCATCTGGGGAGAGCCAATGGATTGAAGTGGTGAGTGGGCTTAGTCAGGGACAAAAATATGCCGCTCAAGGCAGTTTTTTACTGAAATCCGAGCTGGAAAAAGGAGAGGCTTCACATGAGCACTGAAACTCCTCAAATTCCAGACCACGAATCGGTAAAACCTGAAGGACTGTTTGATCGACTGATCCAGTTTTCTATCCATAACGCAATCTGGGTCATGCTGTTTATTGCGGCTTGGATTGCTATTGGTATTTATAGTTATCAAAAGTTACCGATTGATGCTGTACCAGATATTACCAATACTCAGGTGCAGATTAACACTTCAGCCAATGGTTTTACGGCTTTAGAAATGGAACAGCGGATTACATATCCAATCGAGAATGCCATGTCAGGCATGCCGAAAATGGAACAAACCCGTTCGATTTCACGCTACGGCTTATCGCAAGTGACCATCATTTTTGAAGATGGCACGGATATTTACTGGGCCAGACAGCTTATCAACCAGCGCTTGCAAGAAGCAATGGGAGAAATGCCTGAAGATGTGCAACCTAACATGTCGCCTATTTCGACAGGTTTAGGTGAAATCTATCAATGGGTGATTAAAGCCGAACCAAATGCTAAAAAGCCGGATGGAACCCCTTATTCGGCGATGGATTTACGTGAAATTCAGGATTGGATTGTAAGACCGCAATTACAGCGCGTAAAAGGCGTTGCTGAGATCAACAGTATCGGTGGCTTTAATAAAACCTATGTGGTTGCCCCTGATCTGAACCGATTGCAACAATTGCAAATTCCTTTGTCTGATTTACAAACTGCCTTAACAGAGAATAATGAAAACCGTGGTGCTGGCTATATTGAGAAAAATGGACAACAGCTAACGGTTCGTGTTCCCGGCACTTTAAACACGATTGAAGATATCCAGAACATCAGTATTGCCAATAAAAACGGCTATCCGATTCGGGTGGCAGATGTCGCCAATGTCTCAATTGGTCATGACTTAAGAACAGGGGCTGCAACCTATAATGGTGAAGAAACTGTATTGGGTATTGCCATGATGATGATGGGAGAAAATAGCCGTACCGTTGCTCAAGCCATTGATGAAAAGGTGCAATCGATCCAGCAATCGCTACCTAAAGGTGTGGTGATTGAGACTGTGTATGACCGTACGCATTTGGTTGATCGGGCGATCAAAACCGTTCAGAAAAATTTGATTGAGGGTGCAATCCTCGTCATTGTTATTTTATTTCTCTTTCTAGGTAATTTCCGTGCTGCGCTGATCACGGCTTGCGTTATTCCACTGTCAATGCTGTTTACCTTGACGGGAATGGCAGAGCAGAAGATTAGTGCAAATCTGATGAGTTTAGGGGCACTGGACTTCGGTATTATTATTGATGGTGCAGTGGTTATTGTAGAAAACTGTATCCGTCGGCTAGCAGAAGCTCAGAAGCTGAAAGGTGGTTTACTTAGCCGTTCTGAAAGATTTAAAGAAGTCTTCTTGGCTGCAAAACAGGCGCGTCGTCCTCTGATTTTTGGACAGTTAATTATTTTGGTGGTTTATCTACCTATCTTTACCCTGACGGGTGTAGAAGCCAAACTTTTCCATCCTATGGCAATGACTGTTGTACTGGCTTTAATTGGGGCCATGATTTTATCTGTCACTTTTGTGCCAGCCGCAGTTGCCCTATTTGTCACTGGAGAAGTCAAGGAAACCGAAAGTCGCTGGATGCATTGGCTTAAAACCAAATATGAACTGCTTTTAGATAAAGCCTATGAGCTTCGTTTATTTGTGACTATTGTGGCTGCCTGTATTTTAGTGCTTACGGGCGTGCTAGCCACTCAAACAGGTAGCGAGTTTGCACCTCAACTGGGTGAAGGTGATTTTGCTGTTCAGCAAATGCGTTCCCCAAGTACAGGGTTAGAACAGTCACTGAGAATGCAGGAAAATACTGAAAAGTTACTGTTGAAAGAATTTCCTGAAATTAAAGCGATCTTTGCTCGTACCGGTACAGCAGAAGTGGCCACAGATGTTATGCCACCCAACATTTCAGATGGCGTGGTACTGTTAAAACCTCATGATGAATGGCCTGATCCAAAACAAACGATTGATGAGCTTCGCCAAAGAATGATTACTTTCTTAGCGACATTGCCGGGAAATAACAGTGAGTTCTCGCAACCCATTGAACTGCGCTTTAACGAGTTAATTTCAGGGGTGCGAAGTGATGTGGGTGTCAAATTATTTGGTGATGACATGGAGATTCTAAATCGCGAAGCGAATAAAATTTCTCAAAAAATTAACTCAATTTCAGGCGCGACAGCCGTTAATGTAGAACAGACCAGTGGCTTACCCTTGTTGAATGTAGAGGTGGATAAGTCCAGAGCTGCACAATATGGCTTGTCGGTAAGAGCAATTCAGGATCTGGTAGCTACAAGTGTCGGTGGCCAGAATGTTGGAACAATTTTACAGGGAGACAAGCGTTTTGATTTTGTCATCCGTCTAGATGAATCCCAGCGTAGTCCTGAACAGTTAGCGGTACTTCCTATTCAATTGCCGAATGGTGGTTTAGTCCAACTGCAAGATGTGGCACGCGTTGAAAATATCCTGGGTATTAATCAGGTCAGCCGTGAAAATGGTAAACGTCGAGTGGTTATTACTGCAAATGTAGAAGGACGTGATTTAGGCTCATTCGTAACAGAGCTTCAGAGCACGTTATCCAAACAGGAATTACCAAGCGGTTATTGGATAGATTATGGCGGTCAATTTCAAAATCTGATGTCTGCAAAAGCGCGTATGCAATTGGTGGTTCCGCTCGCATTGTTGACGATCTTTATTTTATTGATGGCTGTATTCCATAATATCAAAGAAAGCTTACTGGTCTTTAGTGGTGTACCGTTTGCCTTATGTGGAGGCTTAATCGCGTTGTGGTTGCGTGACATTCCATTATCCATGTCAGCAGGGGTTGGCTTCATTGCACTATCGGGGGTGGCTGTACTGAATGGCTTAGTCATGCTCACCTTTATCAAAGAGTTGCGACAACAATATGACCTTTATTATGCAACGTGGCAGGGTGCAATTTTGCGTCTTAGACCTGTGCTGATGACCGCTTGTGTGGCGTCCCTTGGGTTTGTCCCGATGGCTTTGGCAACCGGAACTGGGGCAGAAGTACAGAGACCTTTAGCAACAGTGGTTATTGGAGGAATTATCTCCTCTACCCTGCTTACATTGGTTTTATTGCCCGTACTGTACCGCTGGATGAATGAAAAGAAAGTTTCTTAATCCAATAGATTAGTCGATTTACAGCAGAGATATTGGCTGTTATCCAATATCTCTGCTCATCATAAATAGAATAAGGAAAATATTTTATGTCAGAACATCATGATCATAGCCATGCGGTTGTTACTGAAGAAAATAGTAAGAAGTTAATGGTTGCCTTAGGTTTAACGACTACTTTTTTAATAGTAGAAGTTGTCGCTGCTTTTATTACCCAAAGTTTGGCTTTGTTATCTGATGCAGCTCATATGTTTACTGATGTAGCCGCTTTAGCTATTGCTCTTGCCGCTATCAAAATTGGTAAAAAAGCCGCAGATGATAAAAGAACTTTTGGCTATCAGCGATTTGAAATTTTAGCGGCTCTGTTTAATGCGGTGATGCTTTTTGTGGTAGCAATATATATTGTATATGAAGCTTATCAACGTTTTACGAACCCTGCTGAAATTCAAAGTGTTGAAATGATGATTGTCGCGGTCATTGGTTTGGTCGTAAATTTGATTTCAATGAAAATCCTTTCTGCTAGTGCTGAAGGAAGTCTAAATATAAAAGGTGCATATTTAGAAGTTCTTAGTGATGCTCTAGGATCGATAGGCGTGATTATCGGAGGAATAGTTATTTATTTTACCCAGTGGATGTGGGTTGATACCGTAATCGCTGTGTTAATTGGCTTCTGGGTCTTACCTCGAACTTGGATTTTATTAAAACAAAGTATTAATATTCTGCTTGAAGGAGTTCCTGATGAGATTGATATTGAGTCGTTAAGAAATGATTTATTGAAGCTAGAGGGCGTTGAAGGGATTCATCAGTTGAAAGTCTGGGCTATATCCTCAAAAAATATTCATTTAACTGCTCATTTGGTTGCTCCGAATAGCAATACAGATCAACTCTATCAAAAGGCCTTAGAAGTTCTAAAACATAATCATAGTATTACTGAAATTACGTTACAAATAGAAAGTACGGAATGTAATACATTGGAACAGCATAAACATTAAAGTGCTGCTCTTTCTACATAATGGACAGATGACTAGGCTGATAAACCTTACCATTTTCCTGTATTACACTTCTATTTATCACACGCACTTTAAACGGCACTGTTGCAAATAACCACGAATGGTAAGCTGAAGACTGTTTTAGCTAAAGGTGCAGCATATGAATCCTTTCCATGGTCGGCATTTTCAGGGCGAAATCATTCTTTGGGCTGTGCGCTGGTATTG
>NZ_JBHDVN010000066.1:0-13690 GCF_046635365.1 Acinetobacter sp. NIOH-H-8 | reverse complement strand
TTGTGATTAACGAGCGCAACGAAACCAATGTGAAAGGTGTATTTGCTGCAGGTGACTGTACCACTGTTCCTTACAAACAGATCATCATCGCGACTGGTGAAGGTGCCAAAGCATCATTATCTGCCTTCGACTACATCATCCGTTCTGGTCAGTAATCCTTAAAATTCATGAATTAAAAAAGCCCGCGTAATGCGGGCTTTTTTATATCTTAAAGCTGACTTATTCCTGTAAAAGTTGAGCAGCCAGTTTTTCAATATTTCCCATTTCAGGATGTACAGCAGCAATATTAGCTAAAATCGTGACTGCTTTCTTCTTGTTTAAATCAATCATCAAAATAGCAGAATGCCCTGCGGTATTTCCCCCATGCCAGATGATTTTGGTGCCATTTTCCTGTTCTCGCACAAACCAGCCCAATCCCAATTGGTAGCTACCTGCTTTTTCTGTGGTTGCTTGCTGAGTTAATTGTACTGCCGCATTTTTTGCATCGAGCTGAGCTTGTGCAAATCTGGTTAAATCTGAAGCTGTAGAGAGTACGCCGCCCGCAGGTAAAAAGGTATCAAATGCCCAGGTGGTGATTTCTTTTCCTTGGGCATCAAATGCAGGTACAAGCTGCTTAGCTGCTTGATCAAGCGAGGTATAGCTATGTTTCATCCCATACTTTTTAAAGATATATTCATTAAGTAACTCAGCAAAATCCTTATTTTGTGATTGACTCAAACTCTGTCCCAATAAAGCCACAGCCAAATTAGAATAATGTGGCACTTTTCCACTGTTATTTGCATGTTCAAGCTCTAAGGAATTTTTTAAATATTCTTCCAGTTTAGCTGCATCATATTCCTTATATGGATCAGTATCATCATCTACTTCCAAATTACTCGGTAGTCGTGGCAGTCCGGACGTATGATTGGCTAAATCCTGAAAGTGAATCTGGATATTGTCCTTAAATGGAAATGCATAATAAGAATTAATCTTGTCATCGAGTTTAATTTTATTTTGTGTCACCAATTCAGCCAATATGGTTGATGTCATCACTTTGGTCAGAGAACCAATTGCAAAGATTTTATCCTGATTGGCCTTGGCCTGGATTTTGTCCTTATGCTTCTGTACTCCATAGTAATGGGGTTTGTCCTGATCTAATACCGCTATCGCTACTTGAGTTTGTTCTGGAAAAGTACGAGTAGCCTGATAAATTTTCTCTGCAATCGCTTTTGGATAGCCTTGAATAGCATTGACTGTCTTATTATTTGCTGCGGTAGATTCGATATAGGGCGTAAATAAAAGGCCGGAAATCTGTTGATCATTATTCAAACTCATGCTGAGTTTCAGACGGTCTTTTTCAAAGTTGGCCTTATAGACTGCAGTCTCTTTACCTTTAGACTCTATATACTTAAGACTTTGTATTTTGCCGAGTTGCTGCTGTAAGTCTTTAGAGACTTTTTCAAACATATTTAAAGGAATCGCCTTTTTCGCTTCAGGTGAAAACTTTTCAAAAATTGCTGCATAATTTTGCGCATTAAAATCCTGCTGAAACTGGGCAATAACTTCCTTTTCAATATCCGATTGTGCATAAAGACTGCTCATACAGAGCAAGGATGATAAAAACAGTGATATTTTCTTCATGAGATCAGTATTGTTCCTTAATTTTATAGTGCACTTTCATAAAAATTATTGAAATTAAACATTTTTATAGACTTAATACAGTGCAACGAATAGTTAAAAATAAGCAAAATATATTCCATATCATTCTATTTTTTAGGGCAGATCAATTCATCCAAGTTCTTGCCGTGTCTATTTCCCATTTTATCTTGTTGTTCTTAAGCTCCACTCGAACTGGTTCAAAAATTGCTTATGAATTGATAGATAGCATAGTTAATTATTCCAGAGAAATTTCTCGAAATAACTTAATAATGTTATGCACTTAGCCAATTATTATTTGTTTTCCTCACTGAGACTTGGGTAACTTTTTGTTATATGACTTGTCAGCGTCTAATTGCATCATTAATATGACATGTAGGCCTAAAATAAAAGTCCGTGAAAGATAACAAAAAAAATATCAGAAATGTAATGGAGCTTAGCAATGTACTATCAATATCACTGTGCGTGCTGCGATAAAGTTGTGGAAGCTGGCCAAAAAGAATGTCATGCCTGTGGCTCACATAATATTCGCAGCCCTTATGGTTTTTGGATTTTATGTCTGGTGGCCTGTCTGGTTACTGCAATCGCGTTCAAGGTAATGCATGTTTATATCCAGTCACAGCAGCAGGAAGTGCCAGCTCAGTCGTCTTTATTTGATGTGCTGCAACAAGATAATAAACGTCCGCGCTAATTTTTTATCCTCCAGCAAGACCTGAGTTGGATCAGGTCTTTTTTATGCGTTTTTAACTTGAATATGAAACGCTGCCAGAATAGAAAATTTGAATTACAATAAGTCATCTTGCAGTGAGACATGAAAATGGTTCAGTTAATTAAAAAAGGCGGCTTACGTGAGCGTGCCAATCGCAGTCGCAGTTATCAGGGTTCGGAAAATACTGAGGCCACCCTTAAACCGAATCGTTATCAGTCTCCAGTGCAGAAACAGGATCATCCAGTTTCTGACGCTTCCGCTGCACAGCAGCTTTCTAACGAAAACTCCTCTGTCACTCCATCAAATTAAGATTTTTAGTTCATTAGAACTAGCGCGTCATACCATAACCAGACTGCAAAAATCAGGAATAATCCGCCTGAAATCATATCGATATAACGTCCTGATCGCTGGTAAGCCTCTTTAATTTTAGGATGGGAAATTAATAGCATTAGTAAAGTAAAAGTGATAAATGTTTGCAGTGGAATAATCACTGCCAGTTGTGCTTTTAAATAATCAGAAGCTGATGAACTCAGTGCAAGTGAAAATACGCTACTGAAATAGATCAGGGTTTTAGGATTCGACAGATTAGTCAATAAACCCCGCATAAAATAACTTTTTGGTGCTTCTACCGTATTTAAATCATCTTGAGTTTGATGTCTGTTCTGAAAACTTTGCCAGCCACTTTTTAGCATGGCCCAGCCCATTTTGGCCAAAAATAGCCCACCGATGACCATCAATACTTGCTGAATCCAGGGAAACTGATCGATCAGTACGGTAAAGCCAGCTAGCGTCAATATCACCCAAACCACGATCCCCGCTGAAATTCCGGCAATCACCTTTAAGGCATTCATACGTGTCGTAGAAGCAGCACTTTTTGCGATAAGTAAAATGTCAGGACCCGGGCTTAATTGAGCAACAAAATGCAGAAAACAGATGGTAAAAAGCAAGGACATTTAAAAAAGATCAAATGGTAAAAAAACTATTATAACTTTTGTTTAACGAAATTAGAAAGTTCCAGTAAAAAAGCCGAATCATGAGATTCGGCTTGAAGTATTTATATTGAAAGCGTGATTTTATTTCTTGTTCACATCTTTCATTTCAATTTTCTTGGCTTCCGGGGTCACTTCACGGGCTTCACCATCAATAATGGTCGAATCACCATGCCCCCCCTGCTGGTTCTGCATATCCTGCATTTGACGCATCATTTCAGCAAACGGGTTTTGACCTGCACCTCCACCGACATCGCCCATCATGCCACCCATCATTTTTTCCATCATGGCTTGCTGACGTTTCATCATCATTTTCATCATGGCTGCCTGGAAAGCACGTTGTACAGGTGGAATCAGCATTAATACCGCAAGCACATCACTGATCAAACCAGGAATCAGCAGGAAAAAGCCGGCTAAGATTTTAGGCAAATTATTTGATAATGCTGGATCTGCACTCATCTGTCCCATCTGCATTTGCTGCATTTGTGGCATTACACCGGCCGAATATTTCCGGATCAGGTTCATACCGATAAAGAAAGCCGCCACGAACCAGAAAAATACGTACCACATGCTCCCGACAAGGTCACCCACGCCAATCCATACAAATACTTCGAGGACTAAGCCGGCCAGGATAATAAGAAATAATTTCATGAAAATTAATCTAATCTCAGTAAAATAAATATTAGGATGCTGTAATCAACTGCTTCATCAGGATCAAGCTTTTTTGATACGCTTATGTAACAATATGGGCATTATTTTATTTTTAAAGTGCAGGCATGTCATTAATTATTGGGATTGATCCCGGTTCGCGTCTAACAGGTTACGGTATCATCCAGAAAGAAGGTTCAAAACTCACTTTTGTTGATGCAGGAACGATTAGAACTGAAACAGCGGAAATGCCTGAACGTTTAAAACGAATCTTTGCTGGTGTCGAACGAATTGTCAAATTTTACGGCCCGACCGAGGCTGCGGTGGAACAGGTGTTTATGGCACAAAATCCGGATTCTGCTCTCAAACTGGGTCAGGCTCGTGGTGCGGCAGTCGCAGCCTTGGTGAATCTGGATCTGAAAGTTGCCGAATATACGGCACGGCAGATCAAACAGTCTGTTGTGGGCTATGGCGCTGCAGACAAAGAACAGGTTCAGATGATGGTTATGCGTATTCTGAACCTGACAATCAAACCGCAACAAGATGCTGCCGATGCACTTGCTGCTGCGATTTGTCATGCTCATGCTTCAGGCAGCATGAGTAAAATGGCCGTATTGAATGCCTTAGGCGGTATGGCACGCGGACGCAGCCGGGTCAGCACCCGTCGTCGTTAGTCTTTAGTTAATACTTTAAAATCCTGAAAATCAGCGTCCTGAAGAGTCAATTTCTGCTGATGAATTGCAGTGACTTCTGCACGTTGTGGTCCAGTTCTGCTGAGCTGGATCATTTCCCGAACAATCGCTTCCTTCCCCACAATGATAGCCTCAACTTCGCCTGTTTCCAGATTACGCACAAAACCCTTTAAACCTAATTGAATTGCTTGTTGTTCAAACCAGCGACGGTAGCCCACGCCCTGCACTTTGCCCTGAATGATCAAATGAATGGCCTGCATTTTTATTGTCCTTAGTGGTTCACAACCTGGTAAATGGCATGTTTCATATCTTGTGCCTGCAAGCCGCGTTCACCTTTTTTCGCCAGCAAATCGCCTGCAAGTGCGTGCAAAGTTACGATTTCATGTAAATGGGTGGCATCTTTAAATTGGGCTTTCAAACTTGCGATCATGCCAGCAAGTACATCTCCCATCCCTCCGGTTGCCATACCGGCATTGCCTGCGGTACAGATATAGAGATCATCTTCTAAAATCAGGCTACCTGAACCTTTGAGTACCCATTGTCCCTGATATTTTTGCTGGAGTAGTTGAATTGCCTGAAGGCGATCTGCTTCGACTCCTGATGCTTTCATTTCTAACAAAGTAGCCGCTTCACCTGGATGCGGTGTTGCATAAGTATGGGCATTCAACTTTTGTGGTGCTTTTGCCAGAAACCACAAGGCGTCTGCATCGAGAACTGTCTCCAGTTCTGATTGCTGAATCAGGTCAAACCAGTATTTATATTGCTGTTCAGCCCAAGTATCTCGTCCTAACCCCATACCAAAACAGACAGCGTCCACATGATGAACTAAAGCTTCGCGTTGTTCAGCATCTAGCGCATTAATATCACGCAGCATAATATTCGGAGCACGTGACAAAATGGCCGTATGATGTTTGGCATCACAAACCACAGTGACCTTACCTGCACCGGCAGCAAAGGCTGCCTCAGCTGCCATAATGACCGCACCGCCCATATCAGCATGCCCCCCAATTACGAGCACATGCCCATAACTGCCCTTATGTCCAAAAGCTTCACGTTTAGGCAGATGAATTTGAGTCGAGGAAAGTTGAGCTATTGGCACAAGTTCAGCATCGGGAGGAATAGCCGAGATGACCTCTACCTTGCCGGCATATTCTTTGCCTTGTCCGGTAAATAATCCCGCCTTTAAACCTAAAACAGTAAAACTATGATCTGCCTTAATGGCAACTGGCAAAGGCTGGCCAGTATTGGCATGCAGTCCGCTTGGAATATCCACTGCGATTTTGAGTCCTTGCTGGGTATTAATGCTTTGAATAATCTGTTGCCAATTTTCATTCAGATCACGGTTCAAGCCAATCCCAAATAAGGCATCAATATAAACATCATATTGTTTCTGAAAATTAAAACCTGAATAAATGGGTATACCGATTTCCTGAGCTTCCCCGATTGCTTGAGCCAGATCCTGTGATGAGCCAGGTTCTTCTGCATAAATATCTATTTCAAAACCGGCCTGTTTTAAATATTTACCTATCAGATAGCCATCACCGGCATTATTACCCTGACCACAACACACAGCGATTTGAGTCAATTGCTGTTGTTCCAACAAAGGGATGAGTCGCTGCGCAATCGACCATGCCACCTGTTGCATCAAACCATAAGAACTATTTTGCTTGCCAAACCAGCGCTGCTCCCATGCTTGTATATCGCGGCTATGATAAACTTGCTGCTGCATTTCTTATTTCCTGTTTCTGGTTTATGACAACACCCGATTCCCAAGCGCAAATCCAAGTTTATCAACAAGATCCCCATGAACTGAAAGCGTGGATCAAAGCGCAGGCACGAGAACTGGGTTTTTCTGATTGTGTCATTGCCCAACCGGATGCTCAAGCAGAATTAGTCCGCTTGCAGGAATATTTAGACCGCGGCTATCACGGTGATATGAAGTTTTTGGAAGAAAATCTGGAAAAACGTGCCGATCCCACACTGCTTATTCCCAATACCAAATCCGTGATCTGTGTACGAATGGATTATCTGGTCGATCTTCCAGAACCGCGTCTAGTACCCTATGCACCAAATTCTGCGATTATTGCCCGTTATGCCCGTGGTCGTGACTATCATAAAACCATGCGCGGGCGCCTAAAAATGCTGGCTTCTAAAATTCGGGAAAAAGTCGGTGAATTTGAATCCCGCCCCTTTGCAGACTCTGCTCCTGTATTTGAAAAATCCCTGGCCGAAAGTGCGGGCATGGGCTGGACCGGTAAACATACTTTATTAATCCATAAAAAATCCGGGTCTTTCTTTGTTTTAGGTGAGCTGTTTAGCTCACTGGAACTGCCCTTTGATGAGCCTGCAAGCAAACATTGTGGTTCATGCACAGCCTGTATTGATATTTGCCCGACACAGGCTATTGTTGAACCTTATATGCTAGATGCACGTCGCTGTATTGCTTATTTAACTATTGAATTTAAAGGAATCATTCCAAAGGAGTTACGTCGAGGGATTGGTAACCGAGTCTTTGGCTGTGATGATTGTCAGTTGATTTGTCCATGGAACAGTTTTGCCCAGAAAACCAATATTGAAGATTTTCACCCCCGACATGGATTGGATCAAGTGAGTTTACTGGATCTCTGGCAATGGGATGAAGCTACATTTTTAAGCTCCACTGAAGGCAGTCCATTACGCCGTACCGGCTATCAAAGCTTTATGCGCAATATTGCGATCGGCTTGGGTAATGCGCCTTTTGATCCACAGATTGTCCAGGCATTACAAGCTCAGCAGAATCAACATGATGCGATTGTACAAGTTCATATTGACTGGGCCATACAGGAACAACTGGCAAAATCCCGGTAATTTTCAATTTTTACTTCGGTTCACATTTTCTCGTCAAAGCCTTACACAGTTACTGTGCAAGCTATGGCATAAAGGAAAAAGAATAGAAATAAAGCCGGAGGTGGATATGCAAAAGTCATCTGATACACAACATCAAAATCAGGAACAGCTTGAAGAGTTGCAACATCAACACCAGAAGCAGCAACAACAGCAACAGCAGCAGTCACAACATGGCCCGCTTGGCTCTCCAAAAAATAACCAGCACGAACAAGATGAACGTGTATTAAACAAGCAACATCGTAGTGATTTACAAAACCAGAATATTCACGGAAATCATCGTGAATAAACTCCGATCAAGAGTTCAACTACAAAGCTCACCTTGTGTGGGTTTTGTTTTTTCTATAAGGTCATATTTTGCTAATGAAGATGGCGATACTTTTACTTAAGATGGAGCCTGATAAATAAATATGAACAAGGATGGACAGATGAACAGTATTGATCCAATACGTAATGATTGGTCTCGTGCAGAAATTGAAGCCCTATATCAACAACCTTTAATGGACTTAATCTTTCAGGCTCAACAGGTTCATCGTCAATATTTTGATGCCAATACCGTTCAGGTCAGTACCCTGCTCTCTATTAAAACCGGTAAATGCCCGGAAGATTGCAAATACTGTTCTCAGTCCGCACATTATGATTCCAAACTCGAAGCGGAAAAACGCATTGCAGTAGAAAAAGTAATTCAGGAAGCAAAAGAAGCTCTGGCCTCTGGCAGTTCACGCTTCTGCATGGGAGCAGCATGGCGTAATCCGCATGAACGTGATATGCCTTATGTACTGGACATGGTACGTGAAGTCAAAGCACTTGGACTAGAGACCTGTATGACTTTAGGCATGCTGAATGCCTCACAGGCAGAACGTCTAAAAGATGCTGGACTGGATTATTACAATCACAATCTGGATACATCACGTGAATACTATTCACATATTATCAGTACCCGCAGCTTTGATGACCGACTAGATACATTGGACCATGTGCGTCAAGCTGGCTTGAAAGTCTGTAGTGGTGGCATTGTCGGCTTAGGTGAAAGTCGTAATGACCGGATCGGTTTATTATTTGAGCTTTCTACACTTCCGATTCACCCAGAATCTGTGCCCATCAATATGCTAGTGCCAATTGAAGGCACACCGATGGCAGATGTTGAAAAACTGGATGTGATTGAATGGATTCGAACTATTGCAGTGGCCCGCATTCTGATGCCAAAAAGTTATATTCGTCTTTCGGCAGGCCGTGAATCACTGACTGACTCAGATCAGGCATTGGCATTTATGGCAGGCGCCAACTCAATTTTCTCAGGCGAAAAACTGCTAACGACTCCAAATACAGCCAAAGGTCGTGACCAACAGCTCTTTGAAAAATTGGGACTGGTAGCAGAACAACCAAAGCCAAGCATCCGCGCATTGGCGACTGATGCAATGGCAAGTTAATTGAAATAATTCAAGATGCTGAAAAGTTATGCGCAGTAATTAAAATGCCATAACTGGCATTGAGATAATCACCGATCCGGATCTGGTCTGTTCCATTGGCATGATGTACGACCAGTTCCTGCGTCAGTGCATCAAAGCTAAAAGAGTCATAACAGTCCTGATGCAGGCTTAACCAGTGCAAAGTGTCAGCCAGATTTTCATCTACAATATAGGTTTTGGCATGGAAATCTTTGCTCATTTAGGCCTTCTCATCATGTGGTACTGGTAATGATTTTAATAGATATGAGTTTAGATTAAATATAATGGATATAAAAAAGTGAGCATATCGCTCACTTTTTCTTGCAGTATTTTTTAATCTCTTTGGGTACCACATTTGCGGCATTCCCAATCTGCCCCAATTTCCTCCATTTGCTGGTATTCATAAATGTGCAGACAAAATATTTTTTTAATAATTGAAGCATTGCTAAAACTCCTGTAATTATTTTTTATCAGCTTCCTGTTCTTTCTTCCTGAAACATCCATGATTTTTGGTTTAAAAATCATATTATATTTATTAACATATTTTTACATTCTGTCAAATAGACTTCGTCTGCTTTTTAAAGTTTTCTTTCGATTCAAACATCATCATTTCATAGGCTATTGATTCGTAGAAGTTATCTGCAATTAAGATAGTTTTTATAAGACAGGAAATTGAGCTCTAAAGTATTTTATAGGCTCTACAATGCCTGATTCAGTGAATATCAAGTTTAGAGAGATTCGAGAAACATAGAAAATAGATTTAGGCTTTCTATAAATTCATTCAAATAATTTTGCCGGAATCATTACAGTGCAGCTAACTACTAGCCAAAGTTTAATGTCTTCAGAAATTTCTTAATTTTTCCCCATAAAAGTTAAATTTGAAAGTTGCTTTTTAGTTTGAAATAGATCATAAAAAAGCGAACCAGAATCTGCTTTAGTACTTACTAAGAAAAAATGATTAAAATATTCTTCGCCTTTACCTAGAATGACCTATTACCCACTAAAAGATTTTTCTAATAAATTTTTAGACTAAGCGAATTCGGATCAATATCATGCATATCTATTTCCTTAGTCTATTTTAATGTGACGAAATTGCATCTACAGCTATGGTATAAGGTACTTCTCCACATTATTAGATTAATATAATCGTCATAAAGTTTGAAATACGACAGGTTTACATTTCTTTTGATTCTTCATAAAAACAATAATAATTACAATGGATGTAAATCATGAATTATTGTGAGAATAAGGAATGATGACAGAGCAAAATCTGATACTACACAGACAAAAAATTGATCAGCTACGCCAGAGCAGTAGTTTGTCGCTATCTCCTGCTGCACAGCTAGAACAGAGCATTGTCAGTTCATGGCAGCGCTCATCTGTAGCTCATATCCCCAAAGATCGTTTGGCTGCCCTACTCCTCGATCTCAGGAAAGTGCGTTCACCCTCGACTTTAAGTCATGCTTTGCAATATTGCGCGCTGAGAATCTTAAACACATTGCCGAACAGTCTTCTATGGTATTAGCTCTAGGAGATGTAGGTAGTACTGTAGTGTGGACAGCATCCAGTCCTGAAATGCGTAAGGTGGCTGAAAATGTGCATCTCATTGAAGGTGGTCAGTGGCGTTAAGAACTGGTCGGCACCAATGCTCTCGCGCTGTCGATCAAAACCCAACAGTCTAGCTGTGTGTTTTCCAGCGAACATTACATGCCATCTGTCCAAGATATGGCCTGTTATGCTGCACCCATTATTGATCCGTATTCCAAACACATTCGGGGTGTAGTTGCCTTGTCCACTGACTGGCAAAAGCACAATAGTTTTGGACTACTGGCAGCAGAACGCTGTGCCTCCATTATTCAATCTGCTTTATTGGAATCACAAAGACAGCATTTATATATTCGTGCCTTTTCTGTCCCGCAGGTCATTTTTAATGGTAAAACCCTAACAATTACACCACGTCAAACTGAAATTCTTGCTATTTTGGCCTTATGTCCACAAGGTTTAAGTCTGGATAATCTGCATCAGGCGCTCTATGGCGAACGCAAAGTGAGTATGGGCACCTTAAAAGCAGAAATGTCGCAACTTAGAGATCTATTAGGTGGCATGTTGGGTTCACGGCCTTATCGTCTACTTGCCCATGTAGAAGCTGATTTCCTGCAAACAGAACAGTCTCTGGATGCCGGTTATATCGATTCTGCTTTGAAACTATATACAGGTGTATTTTTGGCAAAGACTGAAAGTCCATTTCTATGTGCCTGGCGGAATTGTCTGGAACTACGACTCAGTGATGCCATTTTTAAAGCTAATGAAACGGATATATTGCTTAAACATGTAGCACGTTTCCCAGAAGCAATTGATGCAGTAAAACGCTTGATTGAACTGATGCCAAAGAGTCAGTCAGTGCATCAGATATTACTTAAATTTCAGGACATTTAAATAGTAGCAGTTATTTAATTTTAACTTTTAAACCTGTAATAAATTTAAATTGAGGACAGAAATCATCTTGTAGGAAGATATATTATTTTATTTCTATCAAATATATTCTCTTATCCTATTTAAAAAATAAAAATATGTAGTTCCTGTTTTGAGCTAATTAATTTTTTGAAAAAAGAACAATCCCTGCTCCTTATCCTCTCAAGGATTTAGGATAAGCCAAAATGATCGTATGGGGATACGTTTTCTTGGCCCGCTTTCAAAAAGCGTGAGCAGGGTTGTAAGAAAATGTAAGTCCATCGAGTGGAGAGTTGACTTACATAGAGGCTTACAGCGCCGTTTTAAAGATTTTGACTACTTGTGCCTCTCTATCCTTATAAAATAAACATAAGGGATAAGTAAACCGTTTTTTTAATCTGTAATTTCCTTAAAAGCTATGGTTTGATTCCTTCTACCATTTCTCTATTATTACTAGGGGCTCTCACCGTAATAGAAGTATGGAATAAATCTATAGAGAAGACTACCTACCAAAATCCTACCTTTTATGAAGTTATTCTATTTCCTATTATATAGGCCGATAATATAGGCCCTACTTCTATACTTTATTTTAATTAAATACATAGTGCTTACATGGAATCTGGAATTAAAAAAGCACCTAGAAGAAATGCTTCTAAGTGCTTGATAAATTTGGTGGGCCCAGACGGACAACAACCCTCTCCTACCCTATTGTTTTTATTACACTAATTAATATTAAAAAATTATAGGATACAAGCTAGGATACATGATTCAAGTGTTGTTTTTTTGACCAGTTGAACTTTTTTCACCACCGAACTCCCCTACTACATCACCGTGTTTACTGGATTTTTACAATACAAAGCTTCTTGGTGAAAGAAGAGCCGACATCAATGTAATGGCAATTATCAATTTTAGTATGCTCTTTTACAATTGTATGACCTAAATAGATTTCATTTATATTTTCCACAATATCATATTTGTTGGAGTAATTACGTATTCGCCCCCTACCCCATAGTGCATTTGTATATGATGATGTGATTCCTGGAATTTTATAATCACCTCGTGCAATATCATGCTTAAAAGCATTCCAATCATGAATATCGACATCTGCATGCACTACCCCAATGATTTTATGTGCCATTTGAACTTCTATGATTAAAGGCAATTGTTGGAAATGAGCTCTAATTTCAGATTGCTTTTCCAAGCTGAGTTGATAAAACCACTCCCCGCCATGACGTGTATGTATCTCTTTTATTTTAGGATCATGTGCGGACATCATGCACATTTCTTCATGATTTCCTCTAACGGTGTGAAACCATGGTTCTTCTAGCAAAGAAATACACTCAAGGTTCTCTGTACCCCGATCTACAAGATCACCAGTACAAATAAGTAAATCATTGTAAAAGTCAAAATTAATTTTCTTGAGTTCTTGCATCAATAAACTATGGCAGCCATGTAAGTCACCTACCATATAGACACGATTTGCATAATCTGCATTTATTGTATAAATGAAGGAGCCGCTCATTAGCTTAATTATACCTTTCTGCTTTCACTATGATAATCACTTCCAGTCAGTAGTATACGGTCAAAAATATAGTCACAGACAAGAGGACTTTCTATATATCATCCAATCAGAGGAACACCATGATCTGACTTTTCATGCCTAGGAAGGGCATCAGACAAACAAACTAGACATCCCCCTTTAAAACGATTCACTCGCGTTAATTGATGACAATCTTTGTCTCGGTACATTTCAAAATCAGCACTCTTCACTGAATGAAATAAGCGCCATAGGTGCTTTAATCACAGGATGCTCGGGTAAACTCTAATTCTACATATAAAACCTAGAACTATTGGCTAACATTTTCCGAGAAGGTTATAGAAAGACTCCAAATACTCAATTGATGAAGGATATCCCCTATAAATTTCTTGTCGATGCAATATGTAATACGATAAGTGCGAAAATTGGAACTTAACTAGTCAAAAAGTACCGTTTAGTACCCTATATCGCACTTACCGTACAGAGAAAATACTAAGTAATTTTGTGGTTCATCTACGTTAAATCGTATTACTTGAGACTTTGCAACATATGTAGTCTTTTAATACTTGAAGGCTTTGTTGCACAAACCTATCTGTAAAGGCTTTTTCAGCGATATAATTTTCAAATGAAGAAGCCTACACACAAAATCTACCGCACAACCAATTGGCCCGCATATAACCGAGCACTCATGAGTCGCG
>NZ_JBHDVN010000065.1:0-14058 GCF_046635365.1 Acinetobacter sp. NIOH-H-8 | reverse complement strand
CGCTCTAAATTTCTGTCCAACATGGTGTACTTTAGCAAGTTGTTCAAAATCCTGTCGCACAACAGGTTTAATTAGCTCATGAAATACGGTATTCTGATGGGACAAAACCTGAATCCTGGTCGTTAAAATGTTTGTTTGCACTCATATTTTAACTGTTAGGACTCAGGTTTTTTTATTTAAAGCAAACTATGGGACAGCAGTGGGCTTGATGCCCTTTTTTTCTTTTTCAATTCTTGGATGTTATTTAGTTCGATAGAAGCTGACATTACGGAATTCTGGTGATTCATCCAGATCTGGCCAGGTAGTCGCACTACGTTCATCCAGTTTGAGATATTGCGGATGACTAAAATTTTTCACCCGACTATCTGCGACCCAGACTTCTGGTGCAAATTTCAGGAATTCATCCAGGAAGAAACGGTTACACTGATCATAAAGCACATCTGCCGCTAGCAGTATATCCACCTGTTCTGCTTTATAGAGATCATCCAGATATTCCAGCTCAACATCATTTAACTCAGCATTGGCACGACAGGCATTCAGACTGACCTGATCGATATCACAACAGATCACACGTTTGGCTCCTGCCATTTTCGCTGCAATAGCAACAACACCTGATCCTGCACCAAAATCTAGTACCACTTTGTCTTTGACATGATGCGGTTCAGCCAGCAACCACTGTGCCATGGCCAATCCTGATGCCCAGCAGAAGATCCAGTACGGCGTATCATTCCAGATACGACGAATCACTTCATCATCTAGTTTGTCTGTCGGAAAGACTGGTGGAATCAGCCAGAGTGAAATCGGTGTTTCTGGTAGCTGCTGTGCCATCAGTTCACAATTAGGAATAACTTGGTGTAAGGCTTGAAGTAAATGCTCAGGGGCTTTAGGAAATTGGAAAGTACAGCTCATGAAGAAAGCCTTGATGCGAAAATATCTTTATTGGAATTTATACATTAATCGGATACATGACCACGTCATTCGCAGCTGTTCGAGGCAGACTGAAATCTAATTCGTCCTGTTTTTGCGACACATCAACCACGCAAAAGAAATATGACGAGTTCTGCGAATGACAAATGGTTTTGGTTACTTTTGCCGAAACAAAAGTAACGAATGAGCTTCTTACATCTATAGTCACAACGATACAACTCCGCCGTAACTAATTAAAATTTCAATTAACCCAAAGCCTTCTCAGCAGCTTCTACAGTTTGACGAATCAGCGTAGTGATTGTCATAGGACCTACACCACCCGGAACTGGGGTATAAGCAGAAGCGATTTCTTCGATACCGACTAATTGAATATCACCCACACCACCGCCATCACGTGGGTGGAAGCCAGCATCAACAACCACTGCACCTGGTTTAATCCAGTCTTTCTGGATCAGTTCAGCTTTACCCACCGCACCCACGATAATGTCAGCTTGTTTTACAAATTCTGGAAGGTTTTGAGTACGTGAATGGCAAATAGTCACTGTAGCATTCGCTTCAAGCAACATTGCTGCCATTGGTTTACCTAGAATCGCAGAACGACCAACCACTACCGCATGTTTACCTGCGATTTCAATATTGTTTTCTTTCAGGATGGTCATGATACCTGCAGGAGTAGCAGAACCATAAGCTGCTTCACCCATCGCCATACGACCATAGCCCAGACAAGTCACACCATCGACGTCTTTTTCAAGCGAGATAGCATCAAAACAAGCACGTTCATCAATTTGCGCAGGTACTGGGTGTTGTAAAAGAATACCGTGAACATCCGGATTTGCATTCAGTTTTTCAATTTCAGCAAGCAATTCTTCAGTAGTCGTTTCTTTTGGAAGCTCAACTTTTAGTGAATCCATACCAACACGGCGGCAAGCATTGCCTTTCATACGAACATAAGTTGCAGATGCGCCATCGTCACCCACTAAAATAGTCGCAAGAATTGGAGTACGACCTGATTTTGCTTTCAGCGCTTCTACGCGAGTTAACAAGTCAGCTTCAATTTGCTTCGCCAATGCACGACCGTCTAAAACTAATGCCACGGCACTTCTCCCAAGTGTTGATATGAATCAATTTTGCACATTCTACATGATAATTCTGAATATTTTCCGCCATATGCTGTTTTTATGCGCATACAAATGAATATCCTATTGTTTTTTTTTCAGAGCTTGATAATATACGCATCAACAAGACGCGGCGGGGTGGCAGAGTGGTCATGCAGCGGACTGCAACTCCGTGGACGCCGGTTCGATTCCGACCTCCGCCTCCAATCTTGTTAAAGCCCGAGTGGTGAAATCGGTAGACACAGGGGATTTAAAATCCCCCGCCCACAAAGCGTGCCAGTTCGAGTCTGGCCTCGGGCACCATTCTTCTACTACTGAAGATGGTGTAAATAAAGAACCCAGCGAAAGCTGGTTTTTTTATGCCTGAAATTTGCTAAATCTAATTCTCAATAGAGTCTTATTAGCATTCACCAACCTGCTCTGCTTTCTAAATATTATCCAGCAGAGCGTAAATAACCTTCCAGATCCTGCTGCAGTTTTTCCTGAAAATAAATCGGCTCAATGATCTTTACATGCGGTAGCCAGTAACGTACCAGTGGCAGCAACTGCATTTCATGACGAATCTGACAACTGATTAATAGTTCTCCAGACTCTGACTCCTGTTCGATCTGCTGTTCCGGAAATAAACGGCGCTCTTTAAAAAATACCGTGACTTCAGGTTGCACCTTCATCAAAACCTGCTGTTTTTGCTGGCCAAACCAGATGCTGTCTTCATCTGCCAGCATTTTCAGAACTTCAGGATCATGCTCAAAGCTTTCATTTTCAAAAACCAGCTTGACTTCCTGCAACTGACTTAAACGATAGGTTTTGAGCTCAGCTTCAGTGACACCGGCCAGATACCAGATGCCATGATGATGAATCAACCGGTATGGCTGGATGATTCGTGCTTGATCGGAATATTGCAGCTCAACCTGCTGCCGTTTATAGATCGCCCCTGCAAGCAGCTTGAAATGCTCGGCAAACTGTTTGGCATCTTCAAAATAATAGCCTTTTGCCGAAAATACCTGATTTGCCCGCTCATCCAGCAATTCACGAATAAAAGACATATCCAGTGCCGGATACAACTCACTGATTCCGGACAACTGTGCAAAATTCTGGATATCCTGCAACTTGAAACGCCCTAAATATGAAGGCTCAAGATAATAGCGTTTGGTATTTTCATCCTGTATGAGCGGTAAATATGCATTCAGACGAACAAAATCACGCTCAATGGTACGGGTGCTGACCTGAAATTCTCGTGCCAGCTCCTGCACACTTAACTGATGCCCTATATTAAGTTTGGTTAAAATATTTGCCAAACGGTCTGCGAGGCGCTCATGCGTTGACGCATTGCCCTTCATAAATACCCTCTTCGTGCCGCTTGTGCAGCACAATGAATCATCTGCTTAGAATTTTTAAATTATGGGAAAATTATACAGCCAAATAAAAACGAGATTAGAGTTATTCACTTCAACTTAAGGCTAATAGCAAGGTGTTTTTTAAGATTTTTTACGACGTTTGTAGTGAGGTTTCGGTGCTGAGTGGCTCAGCCGTTCCATATAGCGTTCCAGATGCAACATGGCTTGATACAGCTTGTGTAGATCGAAACGAAGTAACTGATTACGGATAATCGCTTTATGCAAACGCTTCAATGCACGAAAGCCATGTTCATGCGTATAAGGGGTGGACACTATCTTCATAATATACTTCCTTTTAATACGTGACATTTCATCTAATACCAAACAATTTAGTCAGATTATATTTAAGCGCTAATTTACTCCTCAGTTTTGACAGGTTGTGTCGAATAATCGACACTTTTTACCGTTTTTTTTAAAATTTACATCCCTATTTCAAGCAATTAATTTAAATTAGTTATCGTTTTTTATGCAAAATAAAAGCCAACAAAAGTTGGCTTTTAGTATTTCTATCACAAGAATAATTAGATGATTTCCACCACAATCTTACCGGTATGTTCACCTGTATCCATCGCTGCATGTGCATCCTGAATCTGGTCAAACTTGAAAGTTTTATAGATCATCGGTAAACATTCGCCTTTTGCCCAGAGTGGTGCCACATGCTCTTTCAGACCTTGGGCAATTTCAGCTTTCTCAGCCGTATTGCGTGCCCGCATGGTAGAACCAGTAATGGTCAAACGTTTCATCATAATTTGACCCAATTTTACCTCCTTAGCCTTAGCACCGCCCAGGAATGCGATATACACCAGACGACCATCACGACGCAGCAGATTCAGGTTTTTCTCCAGGTACGGTGCACCTACCATATCCAAGATCACATCTACACCAGCATTATCCGTGGCTTCATTGATGACCTGCTCAAAGTCTTGGGTCTTGTAATTGATTCCTGTGGTCAGATGTGAAATCGCCTGGATTTTTTCATCACTACCTGCTGTCGCAAAGGTTTTGATTCCTAATGATTTGCACAGCATTAAGGCCGTGGTCCCAATCCCGCTGGTACCACCATGAATCAGCACCGTTTCCCCTGCCTTAGCCTTACCCATCTGGAACACATTTGCCCATACAGTAAAGAAGGTTTCTGGAATCGCCGCAGCCTGTACAAAACTCACACCTTCAGGAATGTTTAAAGTCTGGCTTTCAGGCACGACGCAATATTCTGCATAACCACCGCCATTGGTCAGACCACAGACTTTGTCACCTACTTTAAACTGGCTTACTTCATTCCCGACTGCAACCACTTCACCGGCAACTTCCAGACCCGGTACAGGAGTCACTCCCTTAGGCATTGGATACAAGCCCTGACGCTGCAAGATATCCGGACGGTTAATCCCGAAAGCATGTACCTTGACCAGCACTTCGTCTGCTTTAGGCTCAGGGATGGCAACGGTTTCATAAGCGAGTTTCTCTACACCACCCGGTTCTGTAATGATGACTTGTTGCATGCTGTATTGCGTCATGGATTCTTTCCCTAATATTCATGTTTCGTATTTTTCGAACTTATTTGAACATAGAAATGCTATGGATTGAAGCAGCATGGACTTATGTATAATCAGCTGCCTATTTAGTAAATTGATATAAGACCACTGATGACAATAATTACAAAAGCGAAAACCGAGGATATCGACGCTATTCTTGAAATCTGGTTCCAGGCTTCTTTAAAGGCGCATGATTTTATTCCTGCTAGTTATTGGGAAAATCAGCTACTTCCAATGCGAGATGTATATTTACCCTTAGCAGAAAACTATGTCCTTAAAGAAAATCATACGGTACTTGGCTTTGTTTCATTATTAAAATCAGAAAATGTATTAGCTGCACTTTTCATTGATCCTGAGCAGCAAGGTGCTGGCTATGGCCGCCGTTTAGTTAATTTCTTAAAACAGCAATGTAATCAGCTGCATTTAAATGTCTATGCTGCAAATACATCAGCAGTTCATTTTTACCAAAAGCAGGGTTTTAAGGTGATCAATCAAGGAATCGATGAGAATACCGGTCAGGCTGAACTCACTATGAGCTGGTTTAAATCTTAATTTTGAAATGATGAGAGCAAATTCATGTCAGCAGTCATCCCCTACAATGAAGATAATTACAGTGACTTCGAATGGTTTGAAGGCTTTGCTGTGATCCGTTTCTATGCTGACTGGTGCAAGCCTTGTGTACAGAATTTTCCGGTTTTTGAGGAACTGGCAGCACAATATGCTGGGCATAACCCAGAAATTAAGTTCGGTAAAATCAATGTCGATCAATCACCGATTCTGACCTTACGCTATAATGTCTATGGCTTGCCTTCCACTCTAATCTTTAAAAATAGCCAGATTATTCATCGTATTGCGGGTGTGAAAAGCTTGTCTGAAATGAAATCTATTTTGTCTCAAGTTCTGAATAAGTCATCCGATTCCGACTGATTCGAATAAGCAATTTCTTATTTAGCAGATTGATCTGACATCTGCACAAACTGCATCAGGAATTTGCGTACCAGCGGCAATACAAGCAGAATCAGTGGAAATGCCACCAGCCATGACAGCCCCCAAGCATGTAACCATAGCGAGATAAACGCATCGCTCCAACCTTTATTCAGCAGCATATTAAAGCAGGAAATCGCACCGCTCATAATGCCGGAAAGGATTAAGGGCATTAACCAGTTCAGATGTTTTGGGTGAAATTTTGGGAGATTCTTTTTCATAAATGACCTTTAGAATACTTACTGTTCTTCACTTTGGGCTTTCACTGTCTGTTTTAAGGATTTCATAAACTGGGCAAATTGCGGCATGAATTCCTTGAAGAGTGGCAACTCTTTATTTTCCAGCATGACTTCACTAAACAGTTTTAAGCCGATAATAAATGCTTTGGTACTTTCCTCATCTAGCAACTGACTGGCTTGAAGTTTTTCCAGTATTTTAAAGATGTCATCGTGATTACCCACCTGAAACTGTAGCTCCTCAGTATAGGTTGATGGATTACCTTGGGCATCAGCCAGATGTTGAACAGTCACTTCATAGAGATGTTGTTTCATGTCCTGCTCCTACAGTTGACGGATATTAATTGCAGCCTGTTCAATCTGGGCAGCAATATCACTGATCTGCTCTGGACGAAGTTCATTTTGCAGTTTGAATCGTAGTGAAGCTTTCAGGCTTTCCATTGAATTATGGATATCGATATAGCGCTCATCTTCTTGAATGCGGCGACGGGTTTCAAAACGGCGAAGAACTCTTTGTAGAGTTTCCTGATTATCTTTCAGATGCTCACGACCTTTATCAGTAATGTGATATTGCTTACGTTCATCCACACTCATGATCACTTGGCTATATTGCTGTTCTTCAAGGTAGTTAATTGTTGGGCAGATCGTACCTGTACTCGGCTTATAGTTCCCCCCGACCAAAGCAGCAACATCTTTGATAATGTCATAGCTGTATTTGGGTGCTTGGGCAATAAAATGCAGCACAAGTAGTTTCATTTCACCTGCTTCAAAAAGGCGTTTACGAGGTTTTGGAGAGTTTTTTCGCTCTTCTTTTAATGCAGTATCAGAAGTTCTAGACATTGAAAAGATATATCTTAAATTTAATTAAGATATATCTTATCATAGATAATATTGAATTTATTTCAAGTGAAGCAATAAAAGTTAAATTTAAGAAGAAAAAATAGGCACGAAATACTTGTGAAAAACATCCTTCCTTATAAAGCCATTTTCTCAGTTGAGATTACAACAATTAACTGGGAACCTTTTGTATAGTTACTGTCTTATCTAAATGTATAAAAATAGATGATTTATAATCTTAGTCCCTTAACTTAAATTTTAACTTTTATATTCTCGTACCATCCGATCACTGACATCTTCCGGATAGCAAAGTGGTGCATAACCTCCAGCACGGTTATAACCACTACGCTTGCCGCAACGACTACCATTACGCGCTGTATTGTATGGACAAGGACAATTTCCCGGATAGCTTTCAATCGACTGTTGAATAATCTTCTGTTTAATTGCTTCCGCACTTTGGCTACTCTGCTTGGCTTCAGCTCCAAAAGCTGCACATAGTCCAACTAGTAATAATAATTTTTTTATACATCCCCTCCACCTGCGGAGCATTGTATAAAGCTACATATAAATTGAAAGATCACATTTTGAATAACCGAATGATTTTCAAACAATCAAAATTCAGGCAATAAAAAACCCGCCTTACAGCGGGTTTATCTTAAAATCAGTCCAGTCTTATAGGCGAACCAATTCCACAATTTTCTCAGCCAGTTCTTCAACTGCTTCTTGCGCGTAAGTCACATCTGTACCTTCTGCAAGGTCAGTAATGACTACTACACCAGTTTCACGAACAAGTGAAACCTGCTCAGCAGTCAGACCCGCTTTCGCAATCGCAACCACGCCTTGTTGAATCAACAGGCTTTCAAGCGCTTGTGCATTTTCCAGTGCTTTTGCAGTTACAGTGACCGCAGCAGGTTTTTGACCTAAACGTGCAGCACGCGCTTCAGCAGTAACAGGCTCGTTGTGTGCAGTCCATTCTACTGCAGCTTCAACCATACCTGCACCAACAGTCACGTTGCTTAGACGGTCGATGAAGATGAATGAACCGGTGTAACGGCTGTCTTGATAACGGTCAAATACCACTGGCGCATCAAATTCAATAGTGACGTCAGCAATCGCATTCAGATCAAGCTGCTCTACTTGTAATTTTTCCAATGTATTCACATTGGTACGGTAGTTGATTTTCGCAACTTTCGCTGGGATAGTTTGAGTACCAAACTTCACGTTATAAAGTTTGCCAACCACCAACGGCTGGTCGTTCATCCAAACCACAGATGCGCGAGCAGAACGTGAAATCAGCGGTTGTTCGCCCGCTTTTACCAACACGTTACCACGTGAAATATCAATTTCATCGTTCAGTGTTAATGTAATTGCCTGACCTGCAACAGCATGATCCAGATTACCGTCAAAAGTCACGATTTCTTTTACTGTCGATTTCTTGCCAGATGGCAGCGCAACAATTTCATCGCCAACTTTCACTTCACCCAGTGCGATGGTACCGCAGAAACCACGGAAATCGAGGTTAGGACGGTTAACGTACTGAACTGGGAAACGGAATTCATCTTTGCTGGTATTACGTGTAATTTCTACAGTTTCCAAAGTCTCCATTAAGGTTTGACCTTGGTACCACGGCGTATTTGGTGATTTGTTTACAACGTTATCACCGTTCAACGCAGAAATCGGCGTGAACACAATGTTTTCCGGCTTACGATCGCCCAACTGGTTCACGAACTCGTTGTACTCAGCCTGAATTTCATTGAAGCGTGCTTCAGAGAATTCAACCAGGTCCATTTTGTTCACTGCAACCACGATATTACGAATACCTAATAGGCTCGCAATAAATGAGTGACGACGTGTTTGAGTCTGAACACCGTAACGCGCATCGATCAGGATAATTGCAAGATCCGCAGTAGACGCACCAGTTGCCATGTTACGAGTGTACTGTTCGTGCCCTGGGGTGTCGGCAATGATGAACTTACGTTTTTCAGTAGAGAAATAACGGTAAGCTACGTCAATGGTAATACCTTGCTCACGTTCAGCTTGCAGACCATCGACAAGCAGTGCCAAGTCAGGAGCATCACCAGTAGTACCGACTTTTTTAGAGTCACGGGTAACCGCTTGCAGCTGATCTTCATAAATCAGTTTTGAATCATAAAGCAGACGGCCGATAAGAGTAGATTTACCATCATCCACGTTACCGCAAGTCAGGAAACGCAATAAGTCTTTATTTTCGTGCTGTTTCAAATAAGCCAAAATGTCTTGGCTAATAAGTTCTGATTGGTGAGACATCGCTCATAGCTCCACAAATACGTTGAAATCGGTTTCTTTTAATCCCTCTAAATCTCCCTTTGTTAAGGGAGACTTTTTTCTCCCCTCTTTGAAAAAGAGGGGCCGGGGGAGATTTCTCTTAGAAGTAACCTTCCTGCTTTTTCTTTTCCATCGAACCTGCTTCGTCATGGTCGATCATACGGCCTTGACGTTCAGATGTGGTCGCTAAAAGCATTTCCTGGATAATTTCCGGTAAAGTTGTTGCAGTTGATTCAACCGCACCCGTTAATGGGTAACAACCTAAAGTACGGAAACGAACCGATTTCATTTGTGGCACTTCGCCTGGATTCAGGCGCATACGCTCATCATCAACCATGATCAGTGTACCATTACGCTCAACGACTGGACGTTCAGCAGCTAAGTACAATGGAACAAGTTTGATATTTTCTAGGTAGATATATTGCCAGATGTCCAGCTCAGTCCAGTTAGACAGCGGGAATACACGAATACTTTCGCCTTTGTTCACTTTACCATTGTAAAGGTTCCAAAGTTCTGGACGCTGGTTTTTCGGATCCCAACGGTGTTTAGAATCACGGAATGAATAAACACGTTCTTTGGCACGTGATTTTTCTTCGTCACGACGTGCACCACCGAAAGCAGCATCAAACTGATATTTATCCAGTGCCTGTTTCAGACCTTGGGTTTTCATAATGTCAGTATATTTAGAGCTACCATAGTCGAATGGGTTTACGCCCGCATCACGACCTTCTTTGTTCTGATGCACGATCAGATCAAAGCCATGTTCTTTGGCCATGTTATCACGGAACTTGATCATGTCTTTGAATTTCCAGCCGGTATCTACATGAAGTAGTGGGAATGGAAGTTTTGCAGGATAAAACGCTTTCAGTGCTAAATGCAGCATGACTGCTGAATCTTTACCGATTGAATAAAGCATAACCGGATTTTCAAACTCGGCAGCAACTTCGCGAATGATGTGAATACTCTCAGCTTCAAGCTGTTTAAGATGAGTAAGTCTTTCCTCATTTAATGACATGGACAACCTGCGTATTACACGTGTACTTATTACACTTTATAAAATTTATATTCATTATAGTGATTAACTTTTCATAACGATTGCTTGTTTTGTGATATTCATATATTAAAACGTCATATAAAAATTCACTAATATCAACTATCAGTTTTTATGAATCTGATAGCTTAGCTAAATAAAGACAATTGATTGTTTAGTCAAAGCACTCTGGAAGATTACTTTTAGCAATGAAATGATATATTAATCATCTAAACGGACAGTTCACATCGTGGTGAAAAAAAATTAGAGTAGGATTAGTTCTTCCAATTTATAAACTATGTATGCCTTATAACGAATTTGATTTAGATACTTTAAAATCCCGTCTGGAACAGGCAAAACTTGCCGGTTTTATTTACCAGCACCAGCAACATATTTTGGTTCTTCAGGAACCCTATACTGAAGATGGCAGTCCTTTAAACATTTATATCCAGCATGAATTGACCGCGGATCAGATTGGCATGCAGTTTGGCCTGCGTAAGCTGAACGGTCAATGGGAATACCTGCTCGGTATGACTTATAGCAACCAGCAGGCAGGTTACGAAATAGGTGCCGGCAATCTGAGAAGTGATCAAAAAGCTTTCAATCTGCTTTATGCTTTCTATAACTATCCTAAAGCCTTTTTCTTGGTGGCCCTTCCTTTGTCTGCAAATACTCAGGCATTGGAACAGGCTCTCGACGAACAACTATTTAATCAGCCTGAACTTAAATTTCTGGAGACTGCAGTAAAAACCAATCCAATGGGCGAACAGGTGCAATGGATGAAGAACTATATCCTGCAACAAGCCCTAGAAATGAAAGTCCGTATCCAGACCGCCATCCTTTAATTCTTTTATACATCTACCTAGGGACAGAAAAGCAAATGTACACAATTGCTTTTCTATTCTTGAGATAAAACCTCAGATTCGCCCACCTATAAAATAGTCGACATTTATTTGCAGCTAAGAAAAGCTCATCACATATTGTTAAATTTTGGATTTTATCAAGCTATCCCGATTGGGATTTTTGTTGTTTTTTGCTTACAATTTTATTAATAACTGTTATCTTTAACAGGGTCATAAAATTTCTATAAAACCATAATTAGAGACAGAAACTCATGTGGGAACTGTTCATTCATCCTTCCAACATTGTATTTAGTATCAGTTTAAGCCTGATGCTGATGTTTGCTGCCTTGGAATGTGTCTTGCTGATGCTAGGAGGTGGTTCCCAGAATATGTTCGAACAATTTCTGCCTGAAGAACCGCTTCATCCGGAAGTAGGTATTGATCAGCAGACCGGCCTGTTCAATAAAGTATTCGACTGGCTTTATCTGGGTCGCCTGCCTCTCTTTATCTGGCTCATTATTTTCCTGACCAGTTATGGTCTGAGCGGTTTATTGATCCAAGGCCTGTTCGAACGATTTACCAGTCAGCTTTTAAATGCATGGATTATTTCTCCTGCCTGTTTATTTTTATGCATGCCGATTGTACGTGGGCTGTCCGTGCTTGCTGCCAAAATTCTGCCTCAGGATGAAACCATCGCGATCTATAGCGATGAATTGATCGGACGAACCGCTACCATTATTCTGGGAGATGCCAAAGCTAACTCCCCTGCTCAGGCCAAAGTTCAGGATCAGCATGGTAAGACCCATTATGTGCTGGTCGAACCTGAACGCAATGAAATATTTAATCAAGGTCAGACAGTTGTTCTGACTCAAAAAACTAAAAATGGCTTTCAGGCTATTGAACTTTAATTAAACCAATTTCCTATAAAAATCAAGCTTGCCCAAAGAGACTTTATAACAATGCTAAATTTTGATTTATATAATGTTTTGATTATTGCAGGGATTATATTCGTTGGCCTAGTCACCTTCGGATTAATCATTGCACGTTTATACCGTCGCTCCAGTAAAGAAATTTCTTTTGTGCGTACCGGTTGGGGTGGTGAAAAAGTGATTCTAGGTGGTGGGGCTTTGGTGCTACCGGTGCTACATGAAATCATTCCCGTCAATATGAATACCCTACGGCTGGAAGTCCGTCGTGCCGATGATCAGGCGCTGATTACCCGTGATCGCATGCGTGTCGATGTAATGGCTGAATTCTATGTGCGCGTTAAGCCTACTGCCGATTCGATTGCTACGGCAGCACAAACTCTTGGTCAAAAGACCATGTCACCAAATGAACTGAAAAATCTTGTGGAAGGTAAATTTGTCGACTCTTTACGCGCCGTTGCCGCTGAAATGGCGATGGAAGAATTGCATGAGAAACGCGTCGACTTCGTACAAAAAGTACAGCAAGTGGTATCTGAAGATCTGCACAAAAATGGTCTGGAACTGGAAACTGTTTCTCTGACAGGTCTAGATCAAACCGGCTTTAAATACTTCAATCCACAAAATGCGTTCGATGCTGAAGGTTTGACCAAACTCACTGAAACCATTGAAGATCGTCGCCGTAAGCGTAATCATATTGAACAGGATACAGATCTGGCCATTAAAGCCAAAAATCTGGAAGCCGAGCAAGCGCGTCTACAAATTATCCGTGAAGAAGAATATGCCAAACTGCAACAAGAACGTGAAATTTCGATTCGACGTGCTGAACAGTTAGCTGAAATTGCCGCTCAGGAAGCTGCAAAAAAACGTGAAGCGGAAGAAGCCCGTATTGCTGCTGAACGTGAAGTAGAACTGAAACGTATTCTGGCAGCTCGTGATGTTGAAAATGAAAACATTCAGAAAGCACAGCTCATTCAAAAAGCCCAAGTTGAACAGAAGAAAACTATTGAACTGGCTGAACAGGATCGTGCGATTGCGATTGCAGAGAAATCACGTGCTGAATCTGAAGCCAAAGCTTTAGCTGATCAGGCACGTGCCCAAGCGGTTAAAGCGGAAGAAGAAGTCGTTACTGTCCGTCAGATCCAGCAAGCAGAACGTCAAAAAGCTGTTGAACTGGTGGCAGCCAAAGAACAAGCTGAGAAAGATGCAATTGCCATTACCGTTGCAGCAGAAGCTGGCAAACAGGCAGCAGCCGATGATGCTGAAGCGGTTCGTATTGCCGCTGAAGCCGAAGCTGAAAAAGTTCGCCTGAAAGCCAAAGGTGAAGCGGATGCGAAAGTATTACTTGCCCAAGCGATGGAGAAACAGTATCAGGTCGATGCTGAAGGTACCCGTGCAGTGAATGAAGCAAATAATGTACTGTCATCTGAACAGGTGGAAATGCAAATCCGCCTAGCCATGCTGAAATACTTACCTGAAATCATTCGTGAAAGTGTTAAGCCGATGGAAAATATTGATGACATCAAGATTCTGCAAGTAAATGGTTTACATGGCACACATGCGGGCTCTTGTCAGGCAGATGCCCATCATGAAGGTAGCAATGTTGCCCTCTCCGATCAGGTGGTGAATAGTGCTTTGCGTTATCGTAGCCAGGCACCTTTGATTGATAGTCTGATGAATGAATTAGGCATTCAGGGCGGTGACATCAATGGCATGACCCAAAGCCTGAAAGCTAAAGCTGGTGTAGATAACTAAATACTCAATTTTCGAATTCTCACTTAGTTAAACTTTAATTTCCTTTTGTATGTCTTGTCCTGAAATAGATTGACAGTATTCCACTTCAAACCGAGTTAAGCAATTAGCTCGGTTTTAGTTTGCTCATACGTCTGATTCGGGGTGTTCATATTTAAACTTAAATGTGGTCTATAGCA
>NZ_JBHDVN010000064.1:0-14149 GCF_046635365.1 Acinetobacter sp. NIOH-H-8 | reverse complement strand
AGTTTATTTCGCTACGGTTTGGACTATGTTCAAATGGCTATTCTACGTTTGATTGGTTTTGGAAAAAAAGAAGAATTTAAGAAAGTGCTAGCAATTTTAAGAAAGAAAAAGCCTGATAGGACAAGGATCCTATGAAATTTGTCGTGTACAGAGGAAATTTATACTTAAAGTGATTCTAATAAATCGATTATTTTTTATGCCTTTATCCCCATCTCATACTAAAGAATGAGACAGATTTAGGCCTATTTTTCAGAAAAAATGCAATTTAGAGTCAAAATTCTAAAGTATGGGTCAGTAATTTTGGTAAAAATGCCATTGTTGTTATTTAAGCTTTTGAAAATTATAAGATTTGGGAAATGGACTTTCGACAGCGTACAATGCCTTTATTAAAAAACAAGTCATCAAGATATTTTGATGAATAAAAAGAGTAATGAAAGAGGGCAGGCAAGCTATGAACAATAACTACCGGAAACCGTTGCAAGGTACCCAGCTGGAATATTATGACGTGCGTCAAGCCGTAGAAGATATTCAGCCAGGCGCATATGCCAAACTTCCTTATACATCTAAAGTGCTGGCTGAGCAGCTAGTACGCCGTTGCGACCCTGCGATTTTAGAACAGTCTTTACGTCAACTGATTGAGCATAAACAGGAACATGATTTTCCTTGGTATCCGGCGCGTGTAGTGTGTCATGACATCTTAGGGCAAACAGCACTGGTCGATCTTGCCGGTCTGCGTGATGCAATTGCTAATCAGGGCGGTGATCCCTCTAAAGTCAATCCAGTGGTTCCAACGCAGCTGATTGTCGATCACTCGCTAGCAGTGGAATACGGCGGCTTTGACCCAGATGCATTTGAGAAAAACCGTGCGGTAGAAGACCGCCGTAATGAAGACCGTTTCCATTTTATTGAATGGACTAAAACTGCGTTTGAAAATGTCGATGTGATTCCTGCTGGTAATGGCATCATGCACCAGATCAATCTGGAAAAAATGTCACCCGTGATTCAGAACCGCGATGGTGTGGCATTTCCGGATACCTGTGTGGGGACAGACTCTCATACCCCACATACCGATGCATTAGGCGTAATTTCGGTTGGTGTTGGTGGTCTGGAAGCTGAGAACGTGATGCTGGGCCGTGCATCGTGGATGCGTCTGCCGGATATTATTGGGGTAGAACTGGTGGGCCAACGTCAGCCGGGCATCACCGCAACGGATATCGTTTTGGCCTTAACTGAATTCCTGCGTAAGGAACGTGTGGTTGGCGCTTATCTGGAATTCTTTGGTGAAGGTGCAGACAGCATGTCAGTGGGTGATCGCGCCACGATTTCCAATATGACCCCGGAATATGGTGCAACTGCGGCCATGTTTTATATTGATCAAAACACCATTGATTATCTGACGCTGACTGGTCGTGAGTCTGAACAGGTGAAACTGGTTGAAACCTATGCCAAGGAAGTAGGTCTGTGGTCATCTGAAATGATTCAGGCAGAATATCCGCGTGTACTGCGTTTTGACCTATCGACTGTCACCCGTAACATCGCTGGTCCATCCAATCCACATGCGCGTGTATCAACGTCTGACCTGAAAGAAAAAGGCATTACGGGTGTGGTAGAAAACCGTACTGATGGCTTAATGCCAGATGGTGCAATCATCATCGCGGCGATTACCTCGTGTACCAATACGTCTAACCCACGTAATACCGTGGCAGCGGGCTTATTAGCGCGTAAAGCTAATGAGCTGGGTCTAGTGCGTAAACCTTGGGTGAAATCATCATTTGCGCCAGGTTCTAAAGCAGCAGCATTGTACTTAGAAGAAGCGGGTGTCCTCAAAGATCTGGAAAAACTCGGCTTTGGTATTGTGGCCTATGCATGTACCACCTGTAACGGGATGTCTGGCGCGCTTGATCCGAAGATTCAGCAAGAAATTATAGACCGTGACCTGTACGCGACAGCGGTATTGTCTGGTAACCGTAACTTTGATGGCCGTATCCATCCATATGCGAAGCAGGCATTTTTAGCATCTCCACCGCTTGTTGTGGCTTATGCGATTGCCGGTACGATCCGCTTTGACATCGAGAAAGATGCCCTAGGCACAGACAAAGATGGCAATCCGATTTACCTGAAAGACATCTGGCCATCGGATGAAGAAATTGATGCTTTGGTGAAAGAGTCCGTGAAGCCAGAGCAATTCAAGAAAGTGTATATTCCAATGTTCGATCTGGGTGAGCGTGAGCAGGCAGCAAGTCCACTGTATGACTGGCGTCCGCAAAGTACCTATATCCGCCGTCCGCCATATTGGGAAGGAGCTTTGGCTGCACCACGTACTCTGGCAAATATGCGTCCGTTAGCAATCCTTGGCGATAACATCACTACCGATCATTTATCTCCATCAAACGCGATTGTGTTGGATTCAGCAGCGGGTCAATATCTGGCGAAAATGGGCTTACCTGAAGAAGATTTCAACTCTTATGCCACGCACCGTGGCGATCACCTGACTGCACAGCGTGCAACCTTGGCGAATCCGAAGCTGTATAACGAAATGGTGGTACGTTCTGACGGCACCATCAAACAAGGTTCCAAAGCGCGTGTAGAGCCGGAAGGTGAAGTGATGCGTATGTGGGAAGCGATTGAAACCTACATGAACCGTAAGCAACCGCTCATCATTGTTGCAGGTAAAGATTATGGTCAGGGTTCAAGCCGTGATTGGGCAGCAAAAGGTGTGCGTCTGGCAGGTGTAGAAGCGATTGTGGCTGAAGGCTTTGAACGTATTCACCGTACGAATCTAGTCGGTATGGGTGTACTTCCACTTGAGTTTAAGCCGGGTACAGATCGTAAAACTTTGAAGCTGGATGGTACTGAGCTATATAGCGTAATTGGTAATATTGCGCCACGTTCAACTTTGACTCTGGTGATTGAGCGTGCGACTGAAGATGGCAAAAAACAGACCATTGAAGTGCCAGTAACTTGTCGTTTGGATACGGAAGAAGAGGTTTCTGTGTATGAAGCGGGTGGGGTATTACAGCGCTTTGCGCAGGACTTTTTAGAAGGAAATGTGGCTTAATTTTTCTAGTTACTAGTAAAAATCTCCCCTAACCCCTCTTTTCTAAAGAGGGGAACTCCCTCCTTTTTTAAAGGAGGGTTGGGGTGGATTAAAGTTGTTGAAATTGTTTAAAAAACGCTCTAATGTGAATTGGGGTGTTTTTTATTTGGGGAAATAATGATGGAAATTTATAAAGATATTGATCGTGATTCAAATATCACTAACTATGAGATCGGTGAAACTTATATAAGAGTGAAATTTAGAGAAACTACTAAAATTTATCAATACAGTTATAGCAGTGCAGGCATTGAAAAAGTGGAGCGTATGAAACAATTGGCTCAGGCTGGAGATGGTCTCAATTCTTATATTAAATTACATGCAAATAGTCTTTATGAAAAATAAAAAAATATGAAATTTAAAAGTAAAAATTTAAGAGCAATCGCAGAGTGCATCATAGGCGATAAAAATTATTTTAATTATAAAAGTAGTATGTATATTTCAGAATTTTTTGAAGACTGTGATTTACCTTTTAGGCATGATGGTTCGACACGTTGGGCGTGGACATCAGACAGATTGGTGGAATTGTTAGAAGAGCCTTGTCCACCAAATATGTTACCACCGAGATTCGTGCATGTATTAAGAACCTTAATGCATAAATCTGAAGCTACAGAAGATGATCCTCAACGTATCAATGCACTCATTGAGCTAAACAAGCCTTTAACTAGAGAAGGGTTTGAGGCTTTTTACGGTGAAGACAATAATTTATATATTAGAAATTTGAGTAATAATCAGACTATAAAACCTGTTGAAAATCCGCACCGAATTTTTTCAGAAGTAGAAATTAAAAAAAGAGAGCAATTAATAAGTTATTTAGAAAAATGCTCTGAAGATCAACTTATTGAAAATATATTACTGCCATTATTTCGAATTTTAGGCTTTCAAAGAATAACTGTAGCTGGACACAAAGATAAAGCATTGGAGTACGGTAAGGATATATGGATGAAATATACTTTACCTACTCAACATATAATTTATTTTGGGATACAAGTAAAAAAAGGAAAGTTAGATTCATCTGGAGTTTCTAAAGTAGGAAACCATAATATTGCTGAAATTTATAACCAAACTACAATGATGTTAGGGCATGAGATCTTTGATCCAGAAACTAATAAAAGAGTTTTAGTTGATCATGCTTATATAATTGCCGGCGGTGAAATTACCAAAGCCGCCAGAAATTGGTTAGGTAATAAATTAGATGCTAATCGTAGAAGTCAGATCATTTTTATGGACAGAGATGATATTTTGAATTTATTTACAGTAAATAGTATTGAAGTACCTAAATTGGACTCTAATTTTACCGATACATTTTAGAAATATTACTTCGCCCAAACGACACTATCATTTACAAAAATGGACAATAGACATTCATCACAACAGAGTTATACTGCTTAGACCATTTTCTAAAACAACGGAGAACAAAGATGGTTACAGCTGGCTCAAAACCGGGAACAGGTTTCTATTTTTGTGTTCAATGCGGACATCGCGTCTTCTTAGAAATTGGTACAGACCGACTACCACCGTGTACCAAATGCCTCGGCACCCAATATAACGATAAGGTTGCCTAAGCACACGATATTCAAAACAGAAGATCCTGTTTTAAATAAAAGCCCTATCACCCCATAGGGCTTTTTTGTTAGCGTATAATTTACATTATAAAAATGGCTTAAATCTCAAGGGCAAGCAGCATGGAAACAATCCTCGGTTTATGTATCGGTATCGGCTTGAGTGCAGCCTCTGGTTTCCGTGTTTTTGTGCCTTTGCTGATAATGAGTATTGCCGCATTGATGGGCTGGTTTGAACCGATGACCGGTTTTGAATGGCTGGCCATGCCGGCAGTCTGTCTGGCTTTAGCCATCGCGACTATCTGTGAAATCGCTGCGTATTATATTCCCTGGGTGGACAATGCCATCGATACGATTGCAACGCCTGCAGCCATACTGGCCGGAACTCTGACAACGATGGCTGCCAGCAGTGGAGAAATGTCCCAGTTTGCAGCTTGGGCCGCAGCGATTATTGTCGGTGGCGGAACAGCAGGGGCCGTGCAAATGAGCAGTGTTGCAGCACGCGGACTCTCAACTGCTACCACAGGCGGTGTTGCGAATCCCGTACTCTCAACCGGAGAATGGATCGGAGCTATTCTGTTATCCATTCTGTCATTACTTCTGCCAATACTAGCTGCCTTGCTGGTCGTAATGCTAGTCATCATGGCGATTCGCTGGATACGTCAAAAAAAGAAAATCAAGCTAGAAAATTCCGCCTTATAAGAGTCAGATAAATAAATATTTATCACTAATTCTTAATGAAATATTTGCTTAAAGAAAGGTTCTCATCTTGTTCATTAAATTGCTTGATTTTTATTCAATAAAGACATAATTTTATTATGGGATTGCAAAAGACATAATTTTTGTATGGTTTTTTGGTGGTTGAACTTTATAAAAATAATATTAGGGGAACTGTGAATGATTAAATTTATTGTAGATGAACAAGAGTCTGCCCAAGGCGTGCACTATATTCATAACGCAACTGAAGGCTGTGAAGACCTGCCAGAATTTGATAACCAGATTCTGATTGGATATTTTGCTAATTATGATCTGGCTTATAAACGGGCAAGAATGAACTGGTCGAGGGAGAAAGTAGAGGGCTGTCAGAAGTGCTGTACAGAATGAGATTTATAGACATATTGGGCGTCATTTAAAACCCGCTATACAGTGGGTTTTATCATTTATTCTGTTTGAAAATTGATCAATTTGACCCCATATAAAACTATAGGTTTATTATGTTTAGGGCTGCTCAATTGCAACATTATCTTGATCTCAATCATGACTCGGGTGTGGCCAATTATGAGATTGGCAATGAGTTTATTCGGGTTCAATTCAAGAAAACCTCGAAAGTGTATACCTATAGCTATAGCAGTGCTGGCTATCAGCATGTGGAAAATATGAAACAGCTGGCCCAGTATGGCGATGGCTTAAATGCCTATATCAATCATCATACCCGTCATCTGTTTGTACGCTAAAAAGTGATCGCTGGAAGTTAGAACTGAAACTTTTAGCTGAAAATATTTAAACCATTTCCATTTAGATCACAGATACAAATCAGTAGTTCCTGAGGATTTGATTGATCTGTTAACTTAATGATAGATGGCTCTACAGGCAGGGAATCACTATGGATCTCGATTTCTGGTGTCGGTTTTTACTTTATACATTGGCTTTGAATTACAGCATTTTAATGCTCTGGTTCTTGCTGATTGTCTTTGCACGAGACTGGGTGAAACAACTGCATGGTCAATGGTTTCAGCTCTCAGATCTAACTTTTGATGCTATTCATTATGGCGGCATGGCCCTCTATAAAGTTGGGATATTCCTGTTCAATCTGGTTCCGCTGATAGCCATATATTTGATGGGGAACAGTTAGGAGATAAAACTTTCTCAGGTTTTAAGAATAAATAAAACTGATAGTCGCATCAGCATTACACAGAGCAGTTAATACGCTTAAAATGCTCGCAATAAAATAACAATATGGAAAAGGAGTTCAGATCAATGAATCAGTTTAAACCCGCCTTGATTTTAGGGGCTTTGATCGGCTTGGGAATGATTATCGCCGGATTCATTTTGGGCAATAGTGCGGTCAAGATTAAACAATATGAGCGCATTGTTTCCGTAAAAGGTTTATCGGAACGTGAGGTTAAAGCCGATGTTGCAGTCTGGCCCATCCGTTTTAGTGGCGGCAGTCAGGATCTGACCGAACTGTATGACACCATGGAGCTGCAAACCCAGCAAATTCAGGCTTTCTTAAAAGGTGAAGGTTTTAAGGCAGAAGAAATTACCACCGGTTCTCCAGTCACTACAGATAAATATGCCCAGCAATACGGCGGTGATGCCAATGTTGCCTTACGTTATACCGCGCATCAGACCATTACGGTTTATACCCACAATATTGATGCAGTCCGTGCAGCGCAAACCCGTCTGGTCGCTCTGGGTAAAAAGGGCATTGCTTTTGGTGGTGATGATTCCGGGCAAAGAACCGAATATATCTTTACCAAACTGAATGACATCAAACCAGCGATGATTGAAGAGGCCACGCAAAATGCCCGCAGTGTGGCAGAAAAGTTTGCCGCGGATTCTCAAAGCCGTCTTGGGAAAATCAAGACTGCCAATCAAGGTCTGTTTAGCATTGAGGATCGTGACAGCAATACGCCTTATCTAAAGAAAGTTCGTGTGGTTTCTACAGTGGATTATTATCTTGCGGATTAAATGGCTGGAAAACTAAAAATAGCGGTTTGAAAAATTTAGAGCAGAATGAAGTTTTAAATGAAGATAAATTCCAGTAATTTTACTCTTTCTGCAATAAAAGATCTTTATTTTGAGGTAAAAGGTAAAAAATTCTTCTATAAATATATTTAAAGAAAAATATTTTCAAAAACTGGGAAAATTAAAAAATCTTAGGAAATTAATTTTACCGCAGCTTGGCTACTATATATCTCAAGGGTGTGATGGGATCGAAAAGAGTAGCATGCTGTGAGTGGCGCAAAACGCGAGTGCAGTACGAACCCAAAAGGTCTCGATTCGGCTTAGGACGCTATAGACCAAAAGTTTATAGGCTATAAGATCATTTCTTACAAAGAGTGATAGTTGAAGTAAACCATCAAGATGTTTTCCCAACACCCTCAAAATTTTCTCCTCTCATAAAAACAATCTTCTCCTCCAAACTGTTGAATACCTTCCTTACCCAGTCACGTATATTCTTCCTAAATAGCTGTAAATTCATTTGAGATTCAAATAAATACTATTTTAATCACATATCTAATCTATTTTATTTACAGCCTATTGCTTTCAATTATCCTTTATTTAAATACTATTCTAATGTCACCGGTTGTTTATAAGTATTTGATATAAATAATTTAGAATATAATATGTTTAATATTTGCTCACAAATTATATCCTTGAAAAATAAAACAGAATGCTATGATAATTTTGCATATAAGAAAGGGGCACGTCCCATGAAAAAATATGAATTAGAAATCAGTTATCCGCATCAGGAAGAAGACGAAGCAGAGCAGCTAGGCAGCTTATCGGCAGAAGAAATTCTCTCTACTTTTAAGTCCATTAACTGGCAACAGTTACGGATTTTACAATTACAAATGCAAGCCGCCATTACCACATTTACCGTGACAGACCCCGATACTGAACAGTCGATCCAGATCACGCTGAATGAACTGGCGCCCTCAGGTCAGCTTGAGTTCAGGCTGGAAAGTGATATTGAAGTCGAAGCTCAACATAAAATTCTGGGACTATTTAGCCTGAAGAACAAAGACTATGTGTCATTTCGCAATCTGACTATGTCACAGGTTCAGCAATATCTTATGACATTCTTAAATGAAGATCTCGACAGCCTGAAAACCCAGTATCAGTCAGGTCATTCAGTATCTCCCATCAGTGCAGCGTCCAAAGCTTAGTCGGGCATTGATTCTATAACAGGGCTGGATTGACAGTATTCACTGACATTGTTATTTTGCGCGTTTTCTCCTGAATGCTTACAGCACATGCCTATTAACGACAACTTTGTCTACGCGCCGCCTCAAGACCCATTGCATATTCTGTATGAAGATGATGATCTAGTCGTCATTGAAAAGCCGGCCGGTTTGTTGTCTGTTCCGGGACGTTTGCCTGAGCATTATGACAGTGCTTATCTACGGGTACTAGAGCGTTATCCGAATGCCAAAATTACCCATCGTCTGGATATGGCGACGTCTGGTATCCTGATGTTTGCCAAACATCGCGATGCTGAAGTGGCGGTCAGCAAAATGTTTCAGGCACGTACAGTCAGCAAGCACTATATTGCGCTGGTACAGGGAGAAATTCAGACCGAGGGCAGTGTCGATGTACCTTTGATTACTGACTGGGAAAATCGCCCACGGCAAATGGTACATTTTGAACTGGGTAAAGCCGCTAAAACACTATATCAACGGCTGGAATATCTGCCTGAGCAAGATATCAGCCGGGTATTACTAACGCCAATTACCGGACGTTCACATCAGCTCAGAGTCCACATGCTGCATATCGGTCATCCGATTACGGGCGATAAAATCTATCATCCGGAACCAATGCGTAGTCCTCTTAATCGCATGGCCTTGCATGCCAGTGAACTGACTTTTACTCAACCCTTGAGTGGTCATAAAGTTGAAATTCTTGCACCTGCACCATTTTAGTAAAATTTAAGCATTCAAAAAATGAGTATCGATTCTGATAAATATTTAAATTTCGGTAAGATGCAACAGAAATGTCAGAATTTATTTCAATCGTCGGAAAATTATCGAGTTGAATTTAAGCAGTTTTCTAGAAAAATTATGTTCTGAATCATGTCTTATCAAGTAATGATTTTTTGAAATTAAAAAAGTGTACCCGGAAAAATTTCAGGAATCATCTAAGGGACTTTATCACTTTATCTTTAGTTTAACTGTTTGATCTATCTATTTTTACTCAGTTTTTATCAAGATTTGCAGTCTCTCAGGGGTTTGTTCTTATAAAATTCGATATAAAAATAAAAACCCCTTTAATTGATTATCACCAACAGATTCATTTTAAGTAAATTGATAGGCATAAAAATATTAAGGTTTTATAGGTGAAAAATCATTTAAAAGATCAATTATATTAAATAGTTATGGTCATTTTTTATCTTTGATTATCATCATTAAATTATGCAAAATAACTTTAAAACATCATAAATTTTTAATTTTTTAGTGCCTATATATGGTGCGAGGGGTAAGGAACAGGATGATGCTAAGTGGCGCGCTCTTTGTTCTCTCAAGTGTTTTAATTATTGTATTGCTACGGGTATTCAATAGCCTGAAATTATCAAGAAACAATATTCAGTCTCTACAGGAAAATCTGGATCATTCACGCAGTAAATTGGCTGATTATGAAACACAAGTTGATGAATTAAATTATGAAATGACCCAGCTACGGATGCAGTTGGGGAGTGCCAGAACTGAACTGAATAAATATAAAAAATATCAGGATATCTGTGACATCGAACAATACATTATTAACCGCAGCTTGCAGGCTGAAAATTTCGTAGAAGTAACCAAGCTTGATGCTTCCATTATGCTGGATGATCTCAAAGCCTATATCGCTCAGGTCAAAGCATATTTACAGAGTTTACAGGCTCAGGCCGAAGCTGATATTGAGCAGCAGGCCCGAAAAGCTTTACAGGCTTATTATCAGCAGGCCAAAGAACAGCAGCGACTGCAAGAAGTAGTTGAGGCTCTCGAGCAGAAGATCAAGGGCTATCAACATGGTTTTGATCTGCCGGTCACGCAGCTTCTGGATCAGCTCATTAGTGGCTACAACGATACTGATGCAGCTCGGCATTTACTGACTATCAGAACACAGATTGAGCAAGCCAAAGAACAGCAGCAGGTGGCCCGCTGTAACTATGTCGATGAAGATCGTCGCAAGAGCACCATCGAGATTTTGAGTCTGGCATTTAATAGCAGGGCAGAATTCTATTTGTCCCAGTTAAATACTCATAATCTGGGAGAAATGCTGCAATCCTTAAAAGATGATTATCGCCTGATGAACTATAAAGGACAAAGCTTGAGCCAAGCCATGATTCAGGAGTCTTATCTGAACTTACGTCTGGAAGAGCTTAAATTCGCCGCCATTTTACTCGAGCTTCGACAGAATCAAGTGTCTGAGCCATCTGCAGTGATCGCTTCCTAACTCCAATTAAAAAAGACAAATCAACCGATGAAATTTTTTAATCTGCAGATTGATACGTAGGTATTTTTAATTAGATGAAAATGCAGCTTTTTTTCTCAAATTATTAAATTTATATTTATAAAATTCAGCTGGTTATTTAGAGAAAGTTAATTTTTTTTCATATTCTGTACTCGATAATTCAAATAAAATAAGTTAAGCTGAATCGAATAATAAAACATCATAATAAGGATATCTCTATGGCACGCGATTATGACAAATTCCCTGACGATGAAAATGGTCATGTACTGTGGCAAATGTATCAGGATGGTGATGATCTGCAGGACGACCATGAAATTGAATTCTCGATAGCCTTTAATAGTGAAGAACAGGCTGACCGCTGTGCATTGCACTTGCTTAAAGAAGAACAAAAGATAAGCCTATATCAGGATGAGGAGAGCGATACGCTGGAATGGACAATTACTATTCATGTCTATATGCAGCCTACCTATGAAAATATTGTCGATCTGGAACAATGGTTTACCAGAATTGCCGCTGAATTTCAGGGTGAATATGATGGCTGGGGCTGTATGGCCTATGTCTATGATGATGAAGGCGACCCGGAAGAGGGCGAAAGCAAACTGCGTAGCAGCTAATCAAAATTTCCTTATTCAAGCCCGGTTAAGCCGGGTTTTTTATCGCCTGCGGTATTGATCGGGTCAACTGTAGTTTTTTGTTATACATCCTATAAAATGGATAGATAACAATTATATTTAGGCCGTACAGTATGTTGGGCAGTTATTTAAATACTGAGGCCGACGAGATCGGGATGATCCGTCCGAATAATAAATAAAAATAATCTTTCAGTAAGAACAAGAAAAAAAGGTAGGCTGAAATGAGTTATACCCTAAAAATGCATCGCATATTCAGTGCGCCACCGGAACGGGTGTACCGGGCCTTTATTCATCCAGATGCTATTGCAAAATGGCTGGCACCGCATGGCTTCACTGCCAGAGTTGAGCATGCCGAAGTCAAACCGGGAGGCAGCTATAAAATCACCCTGACCAATTTTGCTACAGGTACCCAGCATCATTTACATGGCACCTATCATGAAGTTATTCCCAACCAGCTACTGCGCTATACCGATTGCTTTTCTACACCTGAAGTCAAAGGTGAAATTGAAGTCACGCTCATCTTTGAAAAAGTGTCTGTAGGCACCAGCCTGCATATTATTCAGGTGGGTTATCCGGATCTGGTACCGCCATCTGCATGCCACTTAAGCTGGCAAGAGTCATTGCAGCTTTTGTCCTGGCTGGTCAATCCACATATTTTGGATGGTTAAGTTCAGTTAATTAAGTTGAGCGGGAGATCCTTTTAAAGCTTGAGCATGAACCTATCCAAAGATGCTATAATTCAGCTTTAATTTTTTGTTTTTTCTTTTATTTTTTTTATTTTGTCGAGATTGCTATGGCTCTACCACAATGCCCAAAATGCCAGTCTGAATATACCTATGAAGATGGTGACTTGTTAATCTGCCCAGAATGTGGATATGAGTGGAAAGAAGGGGAAGCAACTGAGGAAACCGTGGTCATCAAGGATGCGCATGGCAATCTGCTGGCTGATGGCGACACAGTTACGGTTATTAAGGATCTTAAAATTAAAGGGTCTTCTTCAGTGGTTAAAGTCGGGACTAAGGTCAAAAATATTCGTCTATTACCCGATGCAACTGATGGACATGATATTGACTGTAAAATTGATGGCATTGGCGCCATGAAGCTCAAATCTGAATATGTGAAAAAAGCCTAATACGTTCTTATACGAATGAGTGCTTTCGGTCTTCGGGTTTGAAGGTTTATGCTTCTTCCTCAAACTCGAAGATCAATCTCTTCTGATCACTATATCATGCCTGGATCTATGCTTTATGCCTCACCTTCATCTTGAATATTCAGATAATATTCAGCAGCTCGAAACCCAACATTTAATGTTGGCAATTCATCAGGCCTTATTTAACGCCGGTTATATTAATGACCCGAATGATTTAAAAAGCCGGGCGATTGTACAGCAAGATTTTGTGATTGGACTAGAGCAGAAGACAGATCAGGCTTATGTGCATGCTAAAGTTTCTCTCCTGACTGGTCGTAGTCTGGACATTCGTCAAGCAATTTCCAAGCTGGTACTTCAGGTCATGCAGCAGCACATTGTCTCGCAGCCAGGGCTAAAGATTCAGCTCTGTGTTGAAATTCTGGAAATGGACAAAGAAACTTACACTAAAGCTATTATTTGAATTTTTTAGATTGAAGTGAGGACTAGGAAATGAAGTTTTCCTAGTTCCTCTCTTTATCTTGAATGTATAAGAACTTAATAAAAAATTGAGAAGTATCAAAGCAATTTTGAAATATAAAGAACGATAAATAAAACTAGAGCATAAAAATTTAAATAATCAGTTAAAATTCACCTGATGATTGCAGTTGATCAGAAAATTTTGCCTATGATTAAAAAAATGGTGTAATTTTAGGTATTAGGTCACACTTTTGACCTGATCTATGGGGGATGGGTAAAACCAGGACCCATCCACATAATTAAAAATAATGAAAAACAAGAAAGACTGAAAAATGATGAGATGTTTGAAATCTCGGTTTTCAAGTCTGAATAAAACTTTATAGAGAGGTATTCAATGAAAATAATAGGGGAAGAATGTCTGGCTCAGGAAGTCAGGACATTTTTACAAAAATGGGATCAAGCTATTTGTTCACTTGAATTCAGCGAAATTCGTCAACTTTGCCGACCAGATGTCTGTCTGATTGATATTAGCTCCGAACTGAAAGGGATCGAGGCTTATCAGGCTGCATGGCAACAGTACCGCCCATATATGCGCAACAAAGGTATGCGCGTTGAACGGCAGGAGGTCACCATTCAGGTCAATAATGATATGGCTTTTGTATATGGTTATGTCCGGATTACCTATGCGGCGATGGAGCGATATTTTCCTTTACAATGGTGCCGCTTCAGTATGGTCTTGAGCAAGCAGCAAGATCAGTGGCAACTACATTATCAACATATTTCTGTCCCTGTTCAGGAGAAAACTGAAAAACTGCGTCCTGTGAAATTGGCAGGTTAAGGCGCAAGTTTTAAATTTCATTGAAACAAGGTCACCACGTCTATTTGTCCATTCATGAAAAGAAATCGCCATAAAAAAGCCTGAAATGATTCAGGCTTTTTTATTTAGGGAAGTGTCCCGTCCTGAAATAAGTTTACACCTTAAGAGACTTATTTTATGGAACATGCACAAGAACAACGAGTTAAACGCACACAACGTGATTATAGCTTCGCCTTTAAAATGATGGTTGTACATGAAGTA